>JAKEGN010000186.1 GCA_022615525.1 Woeseiaceae bacterium | reverse complement strand
GCCGGGCAGGTCTGCTGAATCGAGAAGAAGCCCTGCTGCATGCGCACCTGGCCGGCTCCGCCGCAGGTCGTGCACTGGGCAGGTTCGGTTCCTTTCCTCGCCCCGGAGCCGTTGCAGTCCGCGCAGGCAGCCTGGGTCGGTACGTCTATCGTTACCGTGTCGCCGCTGACGGCGCGCTCCAGTTCGAGTTCCAGCTCGTAGCCCAGGTCTGCGCCGCGGAAAACCTGGCTGCGGCCGCCCCGGCGCGCACCGCCGAAGATATCGCCGAACACGTCACCAAAAATGTCGCCGAATCCTTCGGCTGAAAAACCGCCTCCACCCGATGGCCCGCGCAAACCGTCGTGACCGTAACGGTCATAGGTGGCGCGCCGGTCGGCATCCGTGAGAACCTCGTAGGCCTCCTTGGCTTCCTTGAATTTCTTCCCGGACTCCGCGTCGTCCTGATTCCTGTCCGGATGATGCTTCATGGCGAGGCGCCGGTACGCCTTCTTGATTTCGGCTTCCGATGCCTCGCGGGAAACGCCAAGAATTTCGTAGTAGTCGCGCTTCGCCATGTCCCGCCTGCACGTATCAAGGACCAGGCGCCATCACTGGCGCCCGGTCCGGTCATTTCATCCTATTTGCCGATATCAGTGCGGCTTCGACTTGTCGTCGCCGTCCACTTCCTCGAACTCGGCGTCGACAACATCGTCAGCCTTGTCCTTGCCTGCATCGGCACCGTCTCCGGGCTGCTGCGCTTTTTCGGCGTACAGCTTCTGTGCAATGGTAGCCGAAGCTTCCGCAAGTTTTGCGGTTCGCGCCTGGATCTTTTCCTTGTCCTCGCTGTCCAGCACCGCCTTGAGGTCGGACACCGCCGACTCCACGGCAAGCCGGTCCTCACCGGATGCTTTCTCGCCCAGTTCCTTCAGCGACTTTTCGGCGGCATGAATCATACCGTCCGCCTGGTTGCGCGCATCGACAAGCTCGCGGAACTTCTTGTCCTCTTCCGCATGACTTGCGGCATCCGCCACCATCTTTTCGATCTCTTCCTCGGACAATCCGCTCGACGCCTTGATCACGATGTTCTGCGACTTGCCCGTTGCCTTGTCTTTGGCCGAGACGTTCAGGATACCGTTCGCATCAATGTCGAAAGTCACCTGGATCTGCGGCAAGCCGCGCGGTGCCAGCGGAATGTCGGCGAGATCGAATCTTCCCAGCGACTTGTTGTCCCGCGCCCGCTCTCGCTCGCCCTGCAGGACATGAATCGTTACCGCCGTCTGGTTGTCGTCCGCCGTCGAGAAGACCTGCTCGGCGTTCGCCGGAATGGTCGTGTTCTTCTCTATGAGCTTGGTCATGACACCGCCAAGCGTCTCGATGCCCAGTGAGAGCGGCGTAACGTCCAGCAACAGCACGTCCTTGACGTCGCCGGCAAGTACACCACCCTGAATAGCTGCGCCGACCGCCACCGCCTCGTCCGGATTCACGTCGCGGCGCGGCTCCTTGCCGAAGAAGTTCTGCACTGCCTGCTGCACCTTCGGCATGCGCGTCTGGCCACCGACCAGGATCACGTCGTCGATTTCACTGACTTTCAGTCCGGCGTCCTTCAACGCGATCTTGCAGGGACCGATCGTTTTCGTGATCAGTTCATCGACCAGCGATTCGAGTTTCGCCCGCGTCAATTTGATATTCAGGTGTTTCGGCCCACTGGCATCCGCCGTGATGTACGGCAGGTTTATTTCCGTCTGCTGTGATGACGACAACTCGATCTTGGCCTTTTCTGCGGCCTCCTTGAGCCTCTGCATCGCCAGCGGATCCTTGGTGATGTCCACCCCGCTCTCGCGCTGGAACTCCGAGCTCAGGTACTCGATTACCCGCATGTCGAAGTCCTCACCGCCGAGGAAGGTATCGCCATTGGTGGCGAGGACTTCGAACTGGTGTTCGCCGTCCACTTCCGCGATTTCGATGATGGAGATATCGAACGTGCCACCGCCCAGATCGTAAACGGCGATCTTCGAGTCGCCGCGCTTTTTGTCCATGCCATAGGCAAGTGCGGCCGCGGTCGGTTCGTTGATGATGCGCTTCACGTCCAGGCCGGCGATCTTGCCGGCGTCCTTGGTTGCCTGGCGTTGCGAGTCATTGAAGTAGGCGGGGACGGTGACGACAGCCTCGGTCACTTCATGACCCAGGTAGTCCTCAGCCGTTTTCTTCATTTTCATCAGCACTCGCGCGGAAATCTCCGGCGGCGCCATCTTGGAACCGTTGACGTCAACCCACGCATCGCCGTTATCGGCTTTGACGATCTTGTACGGCACCATGCCGATATCGCGTTGCACGACTTCGTCGTCGAATCGACGGCCGATGAGCCGCTTGACCGCATACAGGGTGTTGCGTGGATTGGTGACGGCCTGTCGTTTCGCCGACTGGCCGATCAGTACCTGGTCGTCCTTGCTGAAAGCAACGATCGAGGGCGTAGTACGATCGCCTTCGCTGTTTTCGATGACCTTGGGCTTGTTCCCTTCCATCACTGCTACGCAGGAGTTGGTGGTACCCAGGTCTATACCGATAACCTTTGCCATAAATTCCGGTCTCCGCTTGGAAATTACTGAACTGGCTGATAGGTGGGGCCGCGGCGGCGGGTTTCAAGCATGAAAATCAGTGCAATTCAGGCCGATCAGGCCGGGGCGGCCGGTTCGGCCGACACCACCACGCGCGCCGGCCGGAGCAGGCGCCCGTTCAGGATATAGCCCTTCTGAAACACCGTCAGCACGGATCCCGGCTCCATCGTGCCGGAGGGCTGCATGCTGATGGCCTCGTGCAGTTGCGGATCGAACGGCTCACCCAGGGGGTCGATCTCGCGGATGCCGAACTGTTCCATGGTCGAAGCAAGCAGCTTCAGGGTAGCCTCGAAGCCCTCGCGCATTGCCGAGACGTCAGTCTGCTCGCTCGCCGTCAACCCGAGTTCGAGGCTGTCGCGGACCGCAAGCAAATCGGCGGCGAAACGCTCCAGGGCAAATTTCCGGGCATTCTCGACGTCCCGTTGCGCCCTTTTGCGCACGTTGTCGAGTTCTGCCAGGGCACGTACGTACTTGTCCCAGTTTTCCTCGGCCTGCGCTTTCAGGTCGACCTGGTCCGGTCCCGGCGGGGTCGCGGCAAGGCCGGGTTGCTCGGTGTCGGCCGTGCCAGTGCCGCCGGCAACGGTTTCTGTCTCGTCGCTGGAAATATCAGCCTTTTTCGGCTTTCCACTCATCGCTATTCGGCTCCGGAGTTTGCAGTTATTGGGCCGCCGCGGCGACCGCTGGTGTGTAATCTGGCAGAAAGTTTGGGGGTATCGGCGAGAATATCAAGTCCGGCAAGCCTTTCGGCAGCGGGAGTGAAACAGGTTCCGCGCCGTCAGCCGGACGGCTCGGGCACACCTTTCAAGGCAGACTCCAGCAGTTTGGCCGTGATGTCGACGATCGGCACGACGCGCTCGTAGGCCATCCGCGTCGGGCCGATCACACCCAGCACCCCGATATGATCGTCGTCGACGCGATACGGCGCGGTAACCACGCTGCAGTTGTCCAGGATACTGAACCCGGACTCCTGGCCGATGAAAATCTGTACACCACTAGCATTGATACTGCGGTCCAGCAGGTCAAGCAAAAGGCGTTTGCGCGAAAACGCATCAAACAACCGGCGCAGCGTCTCCAGGTCGGAGAGTTCCGCGAAATTCATCAGATTGGCCTCGCCGGCGAGCACAAATTCACCGCCCGGCTTCGGCGCCCCGGCCATTGCCGACTGCGCAACCGAGATAATGTCGTGCATTGCGCGGTTCATCGAGTCCCTGGTGCGCTCGAGTTCCGTAATCAGCTCTGCGCGAATCTGTGCCAGGTCCATGCCAACGTAGTGCTCATTGATGAAATTGGCCGCACGACGCAGTTCGTCGGCGCTTCGTGGCGACTCGGTACTCAGGATCCTGTTCTGCACTTCCCGGTCATTGATTACCAGGATGGCGAGTATCCGGCTGTCGGACAGCGGCAGAAAGTCAATCTGGCGCAGTATGGATTTCTGGCCACGCGGCACCGTTACCACGCCGGCAAGGCTGGTGAATCTGGACAGCAGGTGTGAAACGGAACTCAGCAATGCTTCGGGATCTTCCTGCTGTTGCGCAATCTGCGATTTCAATTGCCGTATTTCGCCGTCCTTCGGCTGCTTGTAGCGGATCAGTGAATCGACGAACAGGCGATATCCTTGCGCCGTCGGCACCCTGCCCGCCGAGGTATGCGGTGCCGACACGAGACCGAGGTCCTCGAGGTCCGACATGATGTTGCGGATCGTCGCCGGACTGAGGTCAATGCCGGAATCCCTGGACAAGGTACGCGACCCGACCGGCTGTCCATCTCGAATAAAGCGCCGTATTAGTACCTTGAGGAGGTACTGTGCGCGTTCATTGGGCAACGGACTGGCGACCTCGGTCATGATTCGCGGTATACACAGAAATTGCGCTGGCAACTCATTGCGTAAATGTCCAGATTATCTTGGGCTGACGGCTTGGCGGCCGGACCGGCGTTTGCAACAATCAGCTGCTCCCAGCCTGTAAGCCTGTAGCGAACGTCCCCGGGCAGAATATAGTCAACCAGCGCATGACTCAACCATTCAATACCGTCGCTCTCGTAGGCCGACACGAGGACGAACGTGTCGCCGAACCGATGGCGGCCCTGGCCGGCTATTTGACAAATTCCGGCATCACCGTGATCGCAAGCCCGGGCATTGCGCGAGCATTCGGTTTGCGCGCGGTCGGGGAGCCGGACCTCGCCGGCGAAGCCGATCTGATCATCGCCGTTGGTGGTGACGGCACCATGCTCTACGCAGCGAAACTGGCTGGCGACGTCGATGTGCCGCTTTTGGGCGTCAACCGAGGCCGGCTCGGCTTCCTGACGGACGTCTCGCCCGCTGAAATGCTCGGCAGCCTGCAACGTATCGTGCGGGGTGAATTCTCCAGCGAAAGACGCTTGTTACTTGACGCCCATATTCGCGCGCCAGATGGCAGCGAGCGCGGCGAAACGGCGCTGAACGACATAGTCGTGCAACGTTGCGAGGGCGGACGCATGTTGTATTTTGAAACCCTGATCGCGGGCACTCGCCTGAATGCTCATGCCGGCGACGGATTGATCGTGGCCACGCCGACAGGTTCGACCGCTTATGCCCTGAGTTGTGGTGGTCCGATAATCGAGCCCCACCTCGATGCGATCGTCATCGTACCCATTTGCCCGCATACGCTGAGTGATCGGCCAATCGTGATACCGGCCGGTCTCAGTGTCGAAGTCATCCTGCACACACATGGCAACACCAGGGCGGAAATTTCAGTGGACGGTATCAGCCTGGGCCAGATCGGGCCCGACGACCGGCTGATCGTCAGTCGCTCGGACAGGCAGATCACGTTGATACACCCGCCCGGATATGACTTTTACGAAATCCTGCGATCGAAGCTGCACTGGGGCCACGACAGCCGCTTCGCCGCGGTCAGCGACGAGTCAGTCTAGGCCATGCTAACGCGATTGCAGGTTCGCGATTTCGCCATCATCGACCAGGCCACGATCGAGTTTCACGGTGGAATGACCGTACTGACCGGCGAAACAGGCGCCGGCAAATCGATACTGGTCGATGCCATCGGACTGGTTGTCGGGGAGCGCGGCAGCGGCGGCCTGGTACGCGGCGGCTGTGACCGCGCGGAGTTTGCTGCCGAGTTCGACCTGTCGCAACACGACGAAGCGCGCGCGTGGCTCAAAGAGCAGGCACTCGACGCGGACAACGATTGCCTGCTGCGCCGGGTGGTTGCTGCGGACGGGCGTTCCCGGGCCTTCATCAACGGCAACCCCGTCACGTTACAGAATCTGAAAGCGCTCGGCGAAATACTGCTGGACATTCACGGCCAGCACTTTCACCAGTCCCTGGTCCGGCGCAGCGTGCAACGCGACCTTCTCGACCATTACGGAGCACATGCGCAGTTGCGTGTGGCGACCGATACAGCCTTCAGGGAGTGGCAGTCCCTGGCCGTGCAGCTCAAGGAACTCGAGACCGCAAATCGCGATCGCGAAGCGCGCCTCGAACTGCTCCGATTTCAATCGGGCGAATTCGAATCGCTGAATCTAAAACCAGGGGAATACGAGGAATTGCAGGCGGAACGACGCATGCTTCAAAACTCCGGCCGACTCGCCGATGCCGTCAATGAAGCTGTACGCGCCATCTATGATGGTGAACCCGACAATGCACAACGACTGCTCGCCGAAGCTTCTCGGGCCATTGACGCCGCAAGTTCGTTCGACGACCGATTGAAGCCAGTCCTGGCACTGCTCGCGGACGCGTCGATCCAGGTCAGCGAGGCGTACGATTCGCTGCGGCGTTATGCGGATGCGCTGGACGTCGATCCGCAGCGTCGCGATCTGGTTGAGGAGAGACTGGCTGCAATTAACGCGGTGGCGCGCAAACACCGCGTCGAGCCCGAGGAATTGCCGCAGGTTTGCCAGCGCGTCAACGAACAATTGCTTGCGCTCGAGCGCGCCGAGTCGATCGGCGCCGAACTGGCCTCAAGATCGAGCCTGGCCAGGAAAGCTTATGGCGAAGCTGCAGGCGCACTCAGCAAGGCCAGGCGCAAGGCGGCGAAGCCGTTCGCTGCAGCAGTGACAGCGGCGATGGCAGATCTCGGGATGGCGGGCGGCGTTTTCGAAGTGCGGCTGGACACCGCGGCCGAACCGGGCCCTTCGGGAACGGACGAAATCGAGTACCTGATCAGCGCCAATCCCGGTCAGGCGCCGATGCCCCTGGCGAAAATCGCGTCCGGCGGAGAGCTGTCACGCATGAGCCTTGCGATCCAGGTCATCGCGATCGATGGCAGTACGATTCCGACCATGATCTTCGACGAGGTGGACAGTGGCGTTGGCGGTGCCGTTGCGGAAATGGTCGGGCGACACCTGCGAGAACTCGGTGAGACCCGCCAGGTTCTGTGCGTAACCCATCTCGCCCAGGTCGCGGGGCTCGCCGACAATCATTTCCAGGTCGTGAAGATCACGGACGGCAACTCCACCAGGATTGCCATCAACAAGCTCGGTGATGCCGAACGAATCGAGGAGCTTGCAAGGATGCTGGGCGGGATGAAGATAACGCGGAAGACCCGGGATCACGCGGCGGAAATGTTGAACAACTCACGCCGCCGGCAGAAAGCCACCAGGACAGGCTGAATCGGGCCGCAAAAGTCAGCCGCCGGACTTCTTCGGCAGCGGCTTCACATAGAGAACCAGATTGTGGTCGATCAGCTCGAAGTTGTGCTTTCGCGCGATTTCCCTCTGGAGCCTTTCGATTTCCTCGTTGACGAATTCCACCACCTCACCGGTTTCGACGCACACCATGTGATCGTGATGTTCTCCCTCATTGATCTCGAACACCGAATGTCCGCCCTCGAAATTGTGCCTGCTGATCAGCCCGGCTGATTCGAACTGCGTGAGCACCCGGTAAACTGTCGCCAGCCCGATGTCTTCACCGGTATCCAGCAACTCTTTGTAAATGTCTTCCGCGCTCAGATGCAGCTGCTTTTTCTCTTCGAGTATCTCGAGGATTTTGAGTCTCGGCAGGGTGATTTTGAGTCCCGCCTTGCGTAGTTCCTGACGTTGCTCCATGTCTGTATTCCCGTTGGCCGGTCCTGGAATATGCGGCGCTATCGCGGCGAAATGCAAGAAGGTATGATTCGCGCCTATTATGGCTCAGTTGGGTCGGTGGCTCCACCGCATCCTGACCCCAGACGGACATCGATTTGAATCGGCTGACACTACCGGGACGCACAGAATTGCGCAAAATTGCGATTTTCGTGCTGATGCTGTTCGTGATCGGCTCGTCGTCCGGATGCGTCTATCGCGCACCATTGTCGCAAGGCAACCTGCTCAAGCAGGAAGACCTGGACCAGGTGACCGTCGGGATGACCCGTAACCAGGTTCGGTTCCTGCTCGGCACGCCGATGATCGACGACCCGTTCCACAGCGCCCGCTGGGATTACGTGTACTACCTGACCATCGGCCACGAAAAGGCGACGTTCAAACGCTGGGTGTCGATCTATTTCGAGAACGACCTGGTCAGCAGGATTGTCGACGGCCAGGAGCTGAATCCGGACCTGTAGCAGGATATTGAAAAAGGGTCTTACTGCCCTTTCCCGACTTCGCAAGTCCAGACATCATGGTTTGGCACGCTGCCGCCGCGCTTCCCTCGGGTCTGTCAGCAGCGGCCGATACAACTCCACCCTGTCGCCATCCTCCAGCCGGTGCCGACGTTCGACGGGGTGGCCCCAGATGCCTGCCTGCAAGTCGGCGAGATTCACCTCGGCAAAATGGGAAACAATACCCGAGAGTTCGATGGCATCCGCGACCGTCGCGCGCGCGGGAACGGCAAG
>JAKEGN010000185.1 GCA_022615525.1 Woeseiaceae bacterium | reverse complement strand
GCCGTCGTCGGCTTCGATGACATTCCTGTCGCATCCTATGTGACGCCCGGGCTGACCACGGTGCAGCAGAATGCCCAGGGCGCAAGCGAGTTGCTGGTGGGTAACCTGGTGAAGCTGATCCGCAACGAAGCCATTTCATCGACCCTCATGCCGCCGAAGCTGATCGTGCGGCAATCCTGCGGCGCAAAAACGAGCTGACTCCGCAGCGCGGTCGTCTGTTTCTTCAAAGCGAACAGTCTTCAGTAAAGGACAGCCGCGGTGACCCGCGACACGGTTCGGGTCATTGCGGTTCCGCCTCCGGGTCCACCAGCATGGTCGCGAGGCCCGCGACGATCATCAGCGTGCCGCCTATTACCAGCCCGAAGATGCTGCGTCCGTCGAAGAACTCCCGGAGAAGAAGTCCCAGCACGCTCGCTGCGACGAGCTGCGGAATCACGATAAAGAAGTTGAATATGCCCATGTAGACGCCCATCTTTTGCGCGGGCAGGTTGCTGGACAACAGCGCATACGGCAGCGACAGGATGGAGGCCCACGCGATGCCGACCCCGATCATCGGGATGATCAGAAGCTGCGGGTCGTGGATGAAGTAGAAGCTGATAAGCCCGAGTCCGCCGATCACCAGATTGGCCATATGGCAGGGCCGGCAACCGAGCCACCCGGCGGTAAACGGAATCGCGATCGCCGCAATCGCCGCAAAGCCGTTGTAGGTCGCGAACAGTACGCCGACCCAGTTCGCGCCGTCGTTGTATAGCACGGACGTCACGTCGCTCGTGCCATAGTGATGGCCGGTCACCGCGGCCGTGCCGTAGATCCACATGGCGAACAGCGCGAACCAGGTGAAGAACTGCACGACCGCGAGCTGCTTCATCACACGGGGCATGTGAAACAGGTCGTGGACGATGCTGTACAAGGCATTGCCGGTGTGGCCGCGCCGCTGCATCTGCGCCGTGACGACCTGCAACACGCCGAATACGATTCCGCCGGCCCCGAGGAGGTAGAGCTGCTTGTCGAGGCCTTTCGTCGCCACCCAGGCGCAAAGCGCCGCCCCGACGACGATCCAGGCCAGCCCGCCGTTTATGTACTTCTGCACCGGACGTATCGTGCTCTCGGCGACGACGTGCTCTGTCAGGCGCGCTGCCTCGAATGTACGCAGTTGCTCCGGCGAGTATTCGCGCGTGCGCAGGACCGTCCACAATACCGCGAGGAGGAACACGGCGCCGCCAAGATAGAAGGACAGCTTGACCGAATCCGGCACCTGTCCCGGTGTGGCAGTGTTCGCTACCTCGAACCAGTTTGTCATGATCCACGGTAGCGCCGAGGCGATGACGGCGCCGACGCCGATGAAGAAACTCTGCATGGCGAATCCCGCGGTGCGTTGTTTCTCCTGCAGCATGTCGCCGACAAACGCACGGAACGGTTCCATCGAGACATTGATGCTGGCGTCCATGATCCACAGCATGCCCGCGGCGATCCACAGCGCCGGCGAATTCGGCATCACGAACAATGCCAGCGAGGCCAGGATCGCACCTACAAGAAAGTACGGCCGGCGCCTGCCGAGACGCCCCCAGGTCTTGTCGCTCATGTGCCCGACGATCGGTTGCACCAGAAGGCCGGTGACCGGGGCTGCTATCCAGAGTATCGGTATGTCTTCGATAGACGCGCCGAGCGTCTGGAAGATGCGGCTGACGTTGGCGTTCTGCAGCGCGAAGCCGAATTGAATGCCGAGAAATCCGAAACACATATTCCAGATTTGCCAGAAGCGGAGTTGCGGTTTTTGTTGCATGCGAGCGATTGCCTTACAGCGCGCGGAATCGAATGGCCGTGCCACCACTGGCCGCGAGTTTCAGTTCAAGAACGTCTGCCGACGTAACTTCGAGCTTTTCGATGATGATGTCGTACGGGTTGTCGATCCAGTGTGCGTCCGGCCCATCGCGGTAGATTTCCGCCATGTATCGCCGGCCGGGCGCAAGAAAGGCAAGCGGAATGTCGAGCTCACGCGGCTCCTCGTCTGTCAGCGCGCCGAGAAACCAGTCCCGGCCGCCGCGCTCGAGGCGCGCCATGACGACGTAGTCACCGACTTCGCCCGCCAGCGCTGTACTCTCCTCCCAGTCCGTCGGCACGTCGACGATGAACTGGAACGCATCGAGGCGTGACAGGTAATTTTCCGGCAGGTCTGCCGCCATCTGGATCGGGCTGTACAGCACGACGTACAACGAGAGTTGTTTGGCGAGCGTGGTCGGCGCGCGATGCAGCGCATCCGGTCCCTTGAAAGTCAGGTCGAATATGCCGGGCGTGAAGTCCATCGGCCCTGCCAGCATGCGCGTGAACGGCAGGATGGCCGTGTGCTCCGGCGGATTCGGCGGCTCGCCCCAGGCATTGAACTCCTGGCCGCGCGCGCCTTCACGTGCGATCCAGTTCGGGTAGGTCCGACGCAGGCCCGTGTCCTTGATCGGTTCATGGGTGTTGATACTGATCTTCCGCTTGGCCGCCTCGGTGACGGACAAAAGGTACTGGTTCGCCATGAACTGGCCGTCGTGCCATTCGTAATGCACGAGCCCGTTCTCGTCCACGCGCCGGATGTCGCTCGCATCCGCAACATACCCGGTCTTGACCTGCCGTACGCCGAGCGATTCGTAAAGGTCGAACGCAGGTTCCATTTGCTCTGCGTAGTTGGTTACGCTGCCCGAGGTCTCGTGGTGGCCGATCAGCCGCACACCTTTTTCGCGTGCATAAGCGGTAATTGCCTCGATATCGAAGTCCGGGTAAGGCTCGGCAAAGCGGAACAGGTCGCCGTTGTGGAACCAGTCGCCATCCCAGCCGATGTTCCAGCCTTCGACCAGTACGCCGTCGAAGCCGTACTCCGCGGCGAAGTCCATGTAGCGTTTGGTCTCCCCGGTCGTCGCGCCGTGAATCGGTCCGGAACCCCAGCTCTTCGTGCCGAGGTGCATGGCCCACCAGATGCCCACGTACTTGCCGGGCTCGACCCACGACACGTCGCCAAGCTTGTTCGGCTCGTTGAGATTCAGGATCAGGCTCGAGTTCAGCAATCCCTTCGCATCCGGCGACACCTGGATGGTGCGCCACGGCGTTTTGAACGGCGTGCCGGTCTTGACGCGAATGCCGTCCGACCACGGCGTCAGGTCCGTGTGGAAAACGTTCGGCCGCTGGTGGTCCAGTACGAATGCGGCGTAGTCGACGAGCGCCGCTTCGTGGATGCTGAGATGCGTGCCTCCGGGCGTGCGCAAAGTCATCGGCGTGTGCGCCAGGTGGATCTCGTCGAGCGATGAGGTGTGATACGGGTATTCGTAACGATTGAAGCGGCGTCCCGGAATCCACCACGCGACAGCATCGGCCGGCAAATGAAATTGTGTCAGTTCATCGACAATGTTGACGAACTCGTAGCCATCCTGCGTTGGCACTTCGTAGCGGAACCCAATGCCGTCGTCGAATACACGTACTCGCAGGCTGAACTGCCTGCGCGGCGGGTTCACGGATTCGAATTGAATCAAGAGCTGGCGATGCCGGTCCGTGACCCGGCGACGCTCGCCCCACGGCTGCTCCCAGACTTCAGAGCTTTCCCCCGACTCGCTGCCGGCGATGCGAAATCCATCATCGAAACCGGGCTGGTCGCGAAACCTGAGGCCGAGGCGTGAATCCAGGATGACGACCTCGTCGTGGAATCGCACGGAATAGTGCGGCTCTCCGCGCTCGTTGACGCTTGAGGAAAAGACTATCGAGCCGTCCGGCGACGATATTTCGGCGGCACCGGTTAGTCTCGCGAGTGCCAGTACCAGCAGACCGCAGACCGTTCTCGCGGCTAAGTTGCACATGAGTCCCCCCTCGTTGCGCTTGACATCCTGCACGAGCCAATGCACCGGTAGCGCCAAGACTTTTAGTGTTTTCAGGTGTTTACGGGATTCTACCAACAAGCTTGCGCGGGCGTACGCCGATGCAAACGTATTCATGATGCCTGCGCCGCGATTTGCTTGCGGTATTTCGCGCGGATTTGCCAGACTGCCGGGACGCATTTGCCTTCTACGAACGTTGCCGCGGGGGCGTGAACCATGCCTGGACGAATCGCTCGGTTTTTTCATGTCGTGTTGCCTCTGTCGGCGCTCGTCGTTCTTGCTGCCGGAGCGACGAATCACGCAGCAGCCGATGCCGGGATCGAACGCATGGAGCCGCCGTCCTGGTGGACCGGTTTCAGGGAAGCCGGTCTCCAGTTGATGGTCCACGGCAATAACGTTGCGACCCTCGAACCGTCCATTGACTACGAAGGAATCTCGATCTCCAGGGTCGAGCGCACCGGAAACCCGAACTACCTGTTCATCTATGTCGATATCGATCCGCAGGCTTCGCCTGGAATCGTGGAGATTGTTTTCGGCCGTGGCGAGCAACGGCAGTCGCGCTCGTTTACGTTGCACGAGAAAAATCCCGATCCGTCCCATGCGGCAGGATTCACGTCGCAGGATGCCATCTACCTGATCACGCCGGATCGATTTGCCAACGGCAATCCGCAAAACGACAACGTTCCCGGCATGGAAGACCCGGTCGACCGAAGCAAGCCCGGTGGCCGGCATGGCGGTGACATCAAGGGCATTTCCGACCACCTCGAGTACATACGCGACATGGGATTCACAGCCATCTGGCTGAACCCGGTACTCGAAAACGCGATGCCCTCGTATTCCTACCATGGCTATGCGACCACCGATTTCTATCGCGTGGACCCACGCTATGGCAGCAACCAGGAGTACCGCGAACTGGTAGCGAAAGCCAGGCGCATGGGTATAGGCGTGATCATGGACATGATCGTCAATCACAGCGGCCGCGAACACTGGTGGATGGCCGATCCGCCGTCCGACACCTGGATCAATTTTCCGGACGATTACGTCGAGACCTCGCACCAGCACACGACGATTCAGGACCCGTACGTTTCGCAATCCGACCGGCGGAAGTTTGCCGACGGCTGGTTCGTGCCGACGATGCCCGACCTGAACCAGCGCGATCCCCTGCTCGCCGACTACCTGACGCAGAACGCGCTGTGGTGGATCGAGTACCTGGGGCTTGCAGGCATTCGCATGGACACCTACCCGTACCCGGACAAGGACTACATGACGGAATGGACGCGTCGTGTCACGCAGGAGTATCCGCAATTCAATGTCGTCGGCGAGGAATGGAATTTCAACCCGGCCATCGTTTCGTACTGGCAGCGGGGCAAGGTCAATCACGACGGTTACGTGTCGTACCTTCCGAGCCTGATGGACTTTCCGCTGCGCGAAAGAATGCGCGATGCCTTGCTTGGCGAAGACCAGGGCAACCGCAGCGCCTGGGAACCCCTGTACCACGTCCTCGGCAGCGATTTCCTGTACCCGGATCCGCAGGCGCTGGTGGTGTTTCCCGACAATCATGACATGAGCCGCATCTACACGCAGCTGGGTGAGGATTACGACCTGTTTCGCATGGCCATGGTGTACGTACTGACGATCCGCGGGGCACCGCAAATCTACTACGGCACGGAAGTGTTGATGGCCAACCCGGGTACCGAGGACCACGGCGTTATTCGCAGCGACTTTCCCGGCGGCTGGCCGGGCGATACGGTGAACGCTTTTTCCGGCGCAAATCTTTCAGAGGCACAAGTCGCGGCGCAGGAATTCCTGCGCCGCTTGCTGACCTGGCGCAGGGACAAGCGCGTTGTTCACGACGGTGCACTGATGCATTTCAGCCCGGTCGGGCCCGTGTACGCGTACTTTCGATACGATGAATCGGATCCCGAAGGCGATACCGTGATGGTGGTGTTCAACAAGGGTACTGACCCGATCGAAGTCGACACGTCGCGATTCGCGGAAAGGATCGGCGACAGGAGCGAGGCCTACGATGTGCTGACGCAACGCGGCTTCAAGCTCGGCAGTTCGATTGCCATGGACGCCCGTTCGGTCCTGGTGCTGGAACTCCGCGACTGAGCAAATGCCATGACCGACACGCAACAAAGCCTGTACCGCTTGTTGGCCGTGATGACGCT
>JAKEGN010000184.1 GCA_022615525.1 Woeseiaceae bacterium | reverse complement strand
CAATCCGGCGTGCCGACTATCGCCCTGATTGGTTCCGTTGGCGCCGGCGCCGATGAGGCATTGCGCGCCGGCCTGTCGGGCTACGAACTCATAGCCGCGGGTTTGCCGGCCGCTGAATCGATGCAGCGTGCCGAAGAACTCATCGCCGACGCGGCAGAACGTGTCGTCCGACGCTACCTCCGCAAGCCGATTGCGTTAACAAGGTCCCTTTGACGAAGCACGGCCGTTGCCCGGGCAATAAATATCGTGCAGCAGCCGGATCACCTGGTCCGCGGGGCCCGGACTCAATGAATAGAAGATGGTTTGCGATTCGCGACGGGTCTGAACCAGGCCTTGCTCCCGCAAGCGCGCAAGCTGTTGTGACAGGGCAGACTGGCTGAGCGGCACGATGCCGTTCAGCTCCCCCACCGAGCGCTCACCCTCGGAGAGCGCACACAGGATCAACAGTCGGCTTTCGTTGCCGAGTGCCTTCATGAGACCGGCAGCTTCTCCGGCGTGCTGCTGCAGCTCGGTCAGCGTGTCTTCCGTAACATATTGTTTCATATTGGTATTACTCAATCACCGAACGGGACCCGGGTTCGGCATGGTGGCTTTCCACGATTGCCGCAGCTCATAAATATAGATGATACTAATTTAGTTGTCTATAAATTAGTCTTTACTATATTAGTTTAATATAATATATTAACGACAAGGGACAAAGCGAGAGGGCTCTGGAGGAATCGACATGGCAAGAATCGTGGTAATGGGGGCCGGCATAGGTGGCATTTCCCAGGTCTATGAGCTGCGCAAGCAATTGCGCAAATCGCACGAGGTGGTACTGGTCGGGGATTCCGAGCGGTTCGAATTTACACCGTCCAATCCCTGGGTTGCCGTAGGCTGGCGCAAGCCCTCGCAAATGACCGTCGATCTGCGCAAGCTCATGCAGAAACACGGAATCGAATTTCATTCGCAGGGTGTCAGACGCCTGCACCCCGCCGGGAACAGCATGGAACTGAATGACGGTTCGTCAGTTTCTTACGATTTTCTCGTCATCGCGACCGGCCCCAAACTGGCTTTCGACGAAGTGACGGGCCTGGGTCCCGACACCGGGTACACGCAGTCCGTTTGCAAGACCGGGCATGCACAGACCGCTTTCGCCGACTTCGAAAAACTGGTCAGCAACCCCGGCCCCGTGGTCATCGGTGCAGCGGCGTCGGCCTCCTGCTTCGGGCCGGCGTATGAGTACGCTTTCATCCTGGACACCGAGCTCAGGAAACGAAAAATCCGCGACAAGGTGCCGATGCACTTCGTCACTCCGGAACCGTACATCGGCCACCTCGGCCTCGATGGCGTCGGCGACACCAAGAGCCTGATGGAATCCGAGTTTCGCGATCGCCACATACGCTGGACCTGCAATGCGAAGATCACGTCCGTGACCGATGGCCAGATCCGGTTCACCGAAATGGACGAGGACGGCAAGGAACGCAAGCAACACGAGTTGCCGTTTCGGCATTCGATGATCCTGCCGGCCTTCAAAGGCGTCGATGCGGTCTTTGGTATCGACGGTCTGACCAACCCGCGCGGCTTCATACTGATCGATGAATTCCAGCGCAATCCGCGCTTCCCCAACATTTATGCGGTCGGCGTTTGCGTGGCCATTCCCCCGGTCGGCCCGACACCGGTACCGACGGGTGCGCCGAAGACCGGCTACATGATCGAGTCCATGGTGACTGCAACGACGCACAACATCTGCCGTGCCATCGACGGCAAGGAGCCGGATACCCGCGCCACCTGGAATGCGGTTTGCCTCGCGGATTTCGGCGACAGCGGAGTCGCCTTCGTGGCGCTGCCGCAGATCCCACCGCGCAATACCAACTGGGCGGCGCGCGGCAAGTGGGTACATCTCGCCAAGGTCGCCTACGAGAAGTACTTCCTGCACAAGGTTCGTGCCGCGAAAACCGAGCCGTACTATGAGAAAACCGTACTCAAGATGCTCGGTGCCAGGCGGCTCAAGGACGCGAAACAATGAAGGCCGCCCTCGTACGCTTCGGCGCGGAACGGCCAAAGTCGGTATACGCACTCGTTCTGCTGATGGTTTTTGCCTGCGGCGCCATGATGCTGCGCCTCCAGGTCGACACCGATCCGGAGAACATGCTGCCGGCCACGCAGTCGGACCGGATGTTTCACAACGCCGTCGAAGAGCGGTTCACGCTGCACGACGCTATCGTCGTCGGCGTCGTCAATACCGATCACGCGAACGGCATTTACAACCCGGTCTCGCTTGCCGCGTTGCACCGGTTGAGCGGCGAAATCCTCGCCATCGAGGGAGTGATTGCGCCTGACCTCATGTCGCTGGCCGAATCCGACAACATCACCCAGGAAGGCCCGGGCACGATTCGCTTCGAGTGGATGATGAAAAGCGCGCCGGTGACGGAACAGCAGGCACTTGAGATCCGGGACAGGGTTCAGCGCCTGCCGCTGCTCATGGACACGCTGGTGTCCAGTGACGGACGGGCTGCGGCCATCTACGTGCCGATCAAGAGCAAGGACCTCAGTTATCCGCTGTCGCGCCAGATCCGGGCACTTGCGGACCAGCTCGAATCCGGTGACGACTACCTCATCACCGGACTGCCCGTAGCGGAAGATACCTTCGGTCACGACATGTTCGTGCAAATGGGCATATCGGCCCCGCTCGCCGGCCTGATGATCTTCTTGCTGATGGTCTACTTCTTCGGCAATGCACGGCTCGTGATCGCGCCCATGCTGGTCGCCATGGCAACGGTCATCATCAGCATGGGATTGATGATCGGCATGGGATACACGGTGCACATCATGAGCTCGATGATCCCGATATTCCTCATGCCCATCGCGGTGGTCGACTCGGTGCATATCATGTCCGAATTCGTCGACACCTATCGCGAGGGCAGGACGCCGAAAGAGGTGATCACCGAGGTCATTGCGCATCTTTTCAAACCGATGCTTTACACGTCGCTGACGTCCGCCGTCGGTTTCCTGTCCTTGCTGACTACACCGATACCGCCGGTGCGGGTATTCGGCGCCTTCGTAGCATTCGGGATCATGCTGGCATGGCTGCTGACCATCGTGCTGATTCCAGCCTATGTCGTAAGGATCAAGCCCGCAGCACTCGCCAGCCTGGTGGCGAAACGCAAGACCCCACAGGTCGATTCGTTGCTGGCAAGGACACTGCGCCGCGGCGGACGATTTGCTTTCTCCCGGGGCAAATTGCTCGCGGGTATTTCCGTTCTGCTGGTCGCTGCAAGTGTGGCCGGTGTCTACCGTATCGAAATCAATGACAATCCGGTGCGCTGGTTCAAGGCGAATCACCCGATACGCATTGCCGATCGCGTGCTCAACGAACACTTCGCAGGAACCTATGACGCGTTCCTCGTGCTGTCGGCCAAGGACAATGACGCGACCACGGAATTCACCTCGGCTGCGGCGAAGATCCTCGGTGATATCGACAGTGCCCAGCTCGCCGATGTCCGCGGGAAACTGGCGGCTCCCGTCGACCAGCCGGACCGCTATTACGGCGACCTGATCGCGGCACTGGATGATGCATTGTTCGACGCGGAGGGACCCGTGACCATCGACGCACTCAACCGGCTGATGGAAGCGGCGGAGGCGGCACAGGTCGCGGCCAGGGTCTTCCAGGACCCCGCCATGCTGCAGCTGATTACCCGCCTGCAGGGTGCGCTCATGGACACGGGTTTTGTCGGCAAGACAAATGCGCTGCCCGACGTCGTGAAGGTAGTCAACCGCGAACTTCGCGGTGGAAACGAAGCTGACTACCGCATTCCCGAAACGGTTCCCGCCGTGGCACAGACGCTGCTGCAATACCAGTCCTCGCATCGCCCGCAGGACCTGTGGCACATGGTCACGCCGGACTACTCCTCGACGGCGATCTGGTTGCAGCTGAAGAGCGGCGACAACCAGGACATGACACGCGTCATCGAAGCAATGGATGCCTGGCTCGGCGAGAATCCGCTGCCGGCCAATATCGAAGCGCGCTGGGCCGGCAAGACTTTCATCAACGTCGTCTGGCAGGACGCGATGGTCAAAGGCATGCTCTGGAGCCTGCTCGGCGCCTTCGCGATGGTATTCGGCATGATGGTGCTGCTGTTCCGCAGCCTGCGGCTCGGGCTGCTTTCCATGGTGCCGCTGTCGATCACCATACTCGGGGTTTACGGCGCCATCGGCTGGCTCGGCAAGGATTACGACATGCCGATTGCCGTCCTGTCGTCGCTGACCCTCGGGCTGTCGGTGGATTTTGCCATTCACTTCATCGAACGCATGCGCGCACTGTCGCAATCCCTT
>JAKEGN010000183.1 GCA_022615525.1 Woeseiaceae bacterium | reverse complement strand
CCTGTGTTGTTGAAAGCGAAGCCATGACCATCGAGACGGCCGGATTTCTCAAGGAAACCTGCGCTCTGCTCGGCATTCCCTTCATTTACAAGTCATCGTTCGACAAAGCCAATCGCAGTTCAAAGAGCGGTTTTCGCGGGCCGGGCATGGACGAGGGGCTGAGGATACTGCAAGAGGTGCGTAAACAACTGCAGGTGCCGGTGCTGACCGATGTGCACGAGGACACGCCGCTCGCCGAGGTCGCCTCGGTGGTCGACGTATTGCAGACGCCGGCGTTCCTCTGCAGGCAGACCAACTACATTTTGAATGTCGCGAGCCAGGGCAAACCGGTCAATATCAAGAAGGGGCAGTTCCTTTCGCCATGGGAAATGCAGAACGTCGTCGACAAGGCGCGCTCGACCGGCAACGAGCAGATCATGGTATGCGAACGGGGCTTTACCTTCGGTTACAACAACCTGGTATCCGACATGCGCAGCCTGGCCGTATTGCGGGGTACCGGTTGCCCGGTCGTATTCGACGCGACCCATTCGGTGCAGTTGCCGGGCGGCAAAGGCTCGGCGTCCGGCGGCCAACGCGAATTCATTCCGGTACTCGCCCGCGCGGCGACCGCCGCCGGCATCGCCGGGTTGTTCATGGAGACTCATCCGGACCCGCAGCGCGCACTCAGCGATGGGCCGAATGCCTGGCCGCTGGACAAGGTGCCGGCGCTGCTCAAGGTCCTGCAGGCCATAGACAATACCGTCAAGAGCGCGGGTTTCCAGGAAGCGGAGTTCGGCCTCGGAGTCTGAGTCCCCGGGATCACTTGCAACAAGGTCGTGGTGCAGGCCGGCCCCCGGTTGCACGATGCCATGAAATTTCGGAGTCATGATGATCAGAATCGCAGACATCCACGCGCGCGAAATTCTCGACTCGCGCGGCAATCCGACGGTCGAAGCCGACCTGCGGCTCGCTGACGGCAGCCAGGGTCGCGCTGCGGTGCCATCCGGCGCGTCCACCGGTACCCGGGAAGCCGTGGAATTGCGTGACGGCGACAAGTCCCGTTACCTCGGCAGGGGCGTGCGGAAAGCAGTCGCCAATGTGAACGGCGAATTGAAGGACAGACTGTTGTCGCGCGGCTTCGCGGACCAGCGCGAACTCGACATGGCGATCATCGACCTCGACGGTACCGAGAACAAAAGCCGGCTGGGAGCGAATGCGCTGCTTGCCGTATCGCTCGCATTCGCCCGGGCCAGCGCGGCCGCCGCGGGACTACCGCTGTACCGGCACCTTGGCCCCGGCACGGTGCTGCCCGTGCCGATGATGAACATCATCAACGGCGGTGCCCATGCCGACAACAATGTCGACATCCAGGAATTCATGATCTTGCCGGTTGGAGCCCCGAATTTCGCGGAGGCCTTGCGCTGCGGAGCCGAAATCTTCCATGCACTGAAAAGCGTGTTGCGCGGGCAGGGCCTTAGCACGGCTGTCGGCGACGAAGGAGGGTTTGCGCCGGACCTGCCGTCAAACCGTGCGGCCCTCGATACCATAATGGCGGCGATACAACAGGCCGGATTCTCTGCGGGCAGCGACGTGCTGCTCGGGCTCGACGTTGCCAGTTCCGAGTTCTACAAGGACGGCCGCTACCGTCTGGCAGCGGAAAACCGCGAGTTTGACGCCGCCGGATTCAGCAATTTCCTCGCCGACCTGGTGGACGCATACCCGATCATCAGCATCGAGGACGGCATGGAGGAAAGCGACTGGGACGGCTGGTCGCTGCTGACCCGGCGCCTCGGCGAGCGGGTGCAACTGGTGGGCGACGACCTGTTCGTAACCAATACGCGGATCCTCGAACGTGGCATACGTCAAAAGATTGCAAATTCGATATTGATAAAACCTAACCAAATCGGTACCTTATCCGAAACTCTTGATGCAATTACTATGGCAGTCGGGGCGGGTTACACGGCGGTAGTGTCGCACCGGTCGGGAGAGACCTGCGACAGCACCATCGCCGACATCGCGGTTGCCACGGAGGCGACCCAGATAAAGACCGGATCCTTGTCGCGATCCGATCGGATAGCCAAGTACAACCAGTTGTTGCGTATCGAAGAGGAATTGGGAACACAGGCAAGTTACGCCGGGCGCACCGCGTTTTCAGTTGCGGTGCCGGAATAGCCAGGCAAGCGTAGGGGCAGACGGTTTTGGGGACTCGCTCGATCATCGTTGTACTGGCTGTCGCGGCCTTTGCCATGCAGGGCCAGCTGTGGTTTTCCAGTGACGGCTACCGCAAGACTCGTGATCTGCGCGCGGCGGTCGCCGAACAGCGCGAGCAGAACAGGGTGCTCCGCGAACGCAATACCGCACTCGAGGCCGAAGTGATCAATCTCAAGAACAGCCGTGAGGCGGCTGAAGAGAGGGCACGAAGCGATCTCGGTCTAATCGGCAAATCAGAAACCTTCTACCAGGTCGTGCCCGCGGCACAAGCGGTTGAGCAGTAGCACTCCCCCTGGGGATCGGGGCCTGCCTGATTGGCGG
>JAKEGN010000182.1 GCA_022615525.1 Woeseiaceae bacterium | reverse complement strand
ATATGCGCCTTGCCCAGGCCCGCTCGGAATTGTCGATGGCGGAAAGTGCGGGCGGTATGGTCCGTGTCGAGGCCTGCCCCATCTGGTGGCAACCGATGCAGCCCATGTTCTTGATCCACATCAGGTAATTGTTCATGCCGCCGGGGATTTCCGCGACTTCTTCAGGGTCGGGCAAATCCAGCATGGCGTACCAGTAAGCCGCGGGATATACCGCCGCAGCAGCCGCGGCATCGGGTGCGACCAGGGCAATCAGGTCGATCTGATCACCGGGCCGCGCCGCGACCTTGACCGAATCGGCCAGCCCGTATCCGCGCACCCATACCTGGTATTCGGCTGCGGGCAGATCAGGGACAACGTAACGTCCTTCGTCATCCGTAACCACGATGCGTGCGAAACGCGTACCGAGGTCATCCGTCTCGGCAATGACCCAGACGCCTGCCTCGACGCCTGCGCTGCTGCGCACCACGCCGGCGATGTCGTCGGCATCGATCGGAATGCTCACGTCCTCGCGCGCCGGCTCGCGGTGGCAGCCGGCAATAACTGATGCGGAAACAGCAACGGCGAGTACAAGACGTCTGCGCATAATTCACCTGGACAGTGCTAATGCGGAAAAAATGGGAAATCAGACGCTAGTCTAGATGAAAATTGTTTCGACATCCCGCCGATGCCGAGGTCACGGTCAGGTACGAACGGTGCTCGCCTCGAATAAAGAGGTCGGCTGCGGTGCAGGCGACCGGCGTCAGGAGCTGCGTTTGGACAAAGCCAGTCCCAGGCCTGCGCAGAAAAGAAATGCCGCCGTCAGGCGATTTCGCAACCGGCCCAGGCGCAATAACGCCGGTCTTGCCGCGGACGCGAATACCGCCCAGAGCATGTCGCCACAAACCAGCACCGCAATATAGGTCCCGGATACCAGCAACGCCTCGGCGGTCGCGTTGCCAGTACCGGTCAGAAACTGCGGCAGAAAGGCCGCGTTGAAGAGCAGCACCTTGGGATTGACAAGAGCGAGCAACAGCCCGTGGCGGAACACTTTCGGCCGTGCATCCGGCTGTATGCGGGCCAGATCGCTGGCCGGTTGCCGCCAGGTCATGAACGCGAGATACAGCAGGTAAGCCACGCCCAACCACTTGATCCATAGCAGAGCCGATGCCGCTGCGTGAATGACGGCCGACAGGCCAGCCATGACCAGCGCCAGTTGCAACGCAATGCCGACCGTGGTTCCGAGCACGGTGACGATGCCGGCGCGCAGGCCGTGCTGCAATGAATTGGCGACGATCAGTGCGACATTCGGCCCCGGTATCAGGACCAGTACGATCGTGGCAAGGACGAGTGCTGCAATATTTTCCATATGGGCGAGCTAACGTGGCCGGCCCGGGCGCTGCCAGTGCCTGATCAGCAGGTAGCCGAACAACATGCCACCCAGGTGCGCGAAGTTTGCCACACCGGGCGAGCGCCCGCTCACGCCCAGGTACAGCTCAAACAAACCGGCGAGGATCACGAGGTACTTCGCTTTCATCGGGATCGGCGGAAACAGCAGCAGGACCATACGATTGGGGAACGCCATGCCAAAAGCCAGCAGGATGCCGAACACTCCGCCGGATGCGCCGACCGTGTTGTATTCGCCGTGCTGCAGGTAAGCAACCACGAGTTGCACAAGTCCGGCGCCCGCCACACAGGTCAGGTAATAGGTAAGGAATCGCCGCGCTCCCATGAGTATTTCGATCTCGCGGCCGAACATCCACAGCATCAGCATGTTGAACACAAGGTGTGCGACGCTGCCGTGCAGGAATCCGTAACTCAGGATCTGCCAGGGATAGAATTGGCCGCGCATCGCGCCTATCGGCCACAGCGAGAAGAAATACTCGAGGTAGTACGGCGGAAACTGCTGCAGCGCGAACAACAAGCCGTTTGCAATCAGCAGCATGAAAATGACATTCGGAATTGCTCCGCTGTCGCTTGGTCGTCGCCGGTATATGTACTGGTTCAAATCAAACTACTTTTCATTCGCATGGGGTACTGACCGAAATCGCAAAGAGTCGTTCCGCTGCATCCGGGAAGCTTGTCGGCCTGCGCGGCAGCGGATCCTACCAACCCCCGCCTCCGCCTCCGCCACCTCCGCCGCCGGATGAGCCACCTCCGCCACCGCCGGATGACGATCCCGGCGGTGTCGCCGAGGAACTGATAGCCGTGTCCAGGCTGCCCGACAGGCGCGACATGTTGGAACCTATGTTTCCGCCGTCCCAGCTGCCGTGGTACCAGGCAGGATGATAGCCGTCCTGCGCCGGGCCGCCGATGGCAGCGAGGATCGCGGTAAATTTCTCGGCCCACTTCTGTTCGACGCCCATCGCCAGGGCAAACGGCAGGTAGCTCTCGAACAGTTGCGGTGTCTTCTCCGGCGGATTGCGCAGGTTCATTTCGTCCTTCTCTGCAATCTCGAGGTAATCGCGGAAACCCAGCATCTCATCGAGCAGCTTTCTGCCCAAGCCTGTCGGACGTTTCATGATGGCGGCAAAAACAAAAAAGGTGATCGCCATCAACACGATAATGCCGATGACGAACGGGGTCGGCCCTGTGCCGACGTTCAGCGCAATCACCGATGCGATCACGCCGATGATCAGAGCAGGCACGCTAAGGAGCCCGTTGGTGCGGAAATAGCGGCCTGCATAGTCGCGCCTCAGCGAGCGGCTGTGTGCGGAACGCGCGCCGCCGATACGTTGGTGGAATTCATCATCCAGCAGCAGTTCGTCACCGTCCTCGAACAGTTTGTCGTACAGGGCCTTCTCCCCGGTCGCAAGTGCTGGCGGGTTCGCGCCAGGATCTGCCTTGAACAATCTGTGCTTCCCCTTTTTCTTTTCGATGGTCAGGTACCCTTTGACCGCAAGGTTCAGCACCGCCGAGGTCATGACCTTGCTGTCGTAATACATCTGCTGGATAAAGCGCAGCGAAGCCGGTGAGAAGCCGGCAGGCGGTTCGTAGCGGGTGACGATAAGGCCGGGTTCCGGGTCGCGGCCGTAGCTTCGCCAGACCGGGATGAAGTAGAGGAGCAGCGCGATGAATCCTCCGCCGGCCACGATCAGGTTGAGATTGTCCTCGAGCAGCCAGGTGAGCTTCTGCGCACGTCCGGGCTCTGCAACGAATCCTTTCGGCCAGCCGACCACGATGGTCAGTCCCTCGTGCGGTTGCAGTGTGCGACCGACCGAGAAGGTCACTTTCGCGGCGCCGTCCCGCTGTACTTCGTAGTCCTTGCCCCTGGCGCCCATCGGCCCGGTATACGCATCGACACTGTGGATTTCCGGTGTCCCGGCAAAATCGAGGGTAACCATTGCCTCCGTCCGGTCGATCGGGAATGCCCATTCATTGCCGGTGGCATTCCAGTACAGTTCGTCGTGACTGTCGAAGTAGCCGAGCATGCGGTTCGCCCGGTACCGGTAGGTGTAGACATGCACACCGTGATCGAGAAACCGGTCGGAACTGCCGAAATAGGTGCGCAGGCCGTTACTCAGCTTTTCCGAATGAAAGGCCTCCGGCGCATCGTTACGCAGGACGGACAGCGGCTGGTACGCGACGACGTGACGATTGCCGTAATTGTCCTCGTACTCGGTCGGGAAGTCCCGGTAAATACCGCGCCGGATGCGTGCGCCTTCGGCACGTACCGTTATCGTCTCCGTGACGTCGATCCAGCCGTCCTGGCGAACCAGCACATCACTCTGGAATTTGAGGATGCGCTCATCCGCCAGTGCAACCAGCGGCAACGCCAGCAATAGCAGGAGAATCTTTCTCATTCGACGCTGGCGAACCGGACCAGCGGCACGTTCGCCGCATCGTCGGACGCTTTCTGGAAGTAGTCCCGCAGTTCGAAGCGAAACAGGCGCGCGACCAGATTGCTTGGCACCGTCTCGATTCGCGTGTTCAGCGCACGTACGGACCCGTTGTAATAACGGCGTGCGAACTGCAGGTAATCCTCGGTCTCGACCAGTTCCTTTTGCAGTGCCAGGAAATTCTCGCTGGCTTTCAGGTCCGGGTACTGCTCGGCAATCGCGAGGAGCTTTTGCACACCCTTGCCGAGTTCTTCCTCCGTCCTGCCTAGCTCGGCGACATTGCTGGTTTTCAGAGCCGCGGCCCGTAACTCGGTCACGGCATCCATGGTCGCCCGTTCGTAGGACGCGTACTGGGCGACAGCCTTGACCAGTTGCGGAACAAGATCGTGGCGCCGTTGCAGCTGCACATCGATGTCGCTCCACGCGGCCGACGCCCGGTTGCGGTCGCGAATCAGGCGGTTGTAGAGCACGGCCAGCAACACAGCCATGAGGAGCAATGCCACGAGCAGCACGGTGATCATGATGCGTCAAAGAAGCTCACGGTGTCGCCGATCCTGACAGGGCCATCCTGCAGTACTCGACAACAGACGCCGCCGCGCCAATCCGGCTGCAGCGCAGCCTTGAGGCCCTCACATTGCTCTTCCATGCGCGAACAGGGATCTGTTTCACCGGTCACCTGTAACCGCGCCGCGCCTATACGAATTTCGCCACCGGCTGACCTCGGCAGCTCGATGTCCTCGACCAGCAGATTGGCGCGGCGCGTGGTCCACGGAATGGTCCGGCCGAGTTCGGCGCACACCTGCCGCCAGACGTCCGCCGAGATGACGGTGACCTGGCGATCGCCAGGCTTGCCGCGAAAATCCAGTGCAACGCCCGAGGTCTGCATGATGTCCGCTTCCTGCAGCGTTTGCATCTCGGCTCGCTTTTTGTCGCGGCGTGCGATTCCGACCAGACGGCCCATCGTGGCTCCCGAAGTAGACCCCAGCGGCGCATTGTAGCGAAACATTGTCGTTAGCGATGCTGGCTCCCGTCGCCCGAAGTCGGCGGCGCGGCGGTGTGTGCCTCGAGCGAGATCGGAAAAAGGTGCCGCGGAAAAAAGGTGCCGGGGTCAATACCAGAAGGAGAAGAACAGCTGGAAGATGTTCGCATCCAGCGAATAGAGCGGCTCGAGGCCTACGGGCGCGCTGCTGGTCAGGTCGCGGAATTCCTTGTAGTCGACCATCAGGTAATCGATTGACAGGGTTACGGATCCCTTGTCGACGAACTTCCAGCCTTCGCTGAGGAACTCGTAGCTCGCCGCAAACCGCAGCGTATGGCTGGTCAGCGGGCTCAACTCCTTGTCGCGGCCGCGGAAGTTCGTTGCCTCGGACCTGGAAAACAGGTCGCTGAAGAAATGTGCGCCGGTCTGGTCATGAAACCTGTACTTGCCCGTAAACGTCCACTGGTCCATGGGGTGGACGTAAGTCACGGCCGCTGTATTCGAGACGATGTCCCAGGTATCGCCGAACCAGCGGTACTCACCCTGCAACGCCGCGCGCCATGGCAGGTAGTAACGGGCGCGGAAGCCGACGGCGTTGGTCGTGCGGGTGTGCGGGTAGAGTTCCGGTTCGTAGCTGTAACCTATCGGACTGTCCGAATCGACGTATCGGACGGAGCGATACGGGTTGTTCAGGAAACCCTCGTCCGTGATCACCTCGAGGTTCATGCTCGCGATGAGATTCCTGGTGACGATCTGCGTGAGACCGATGCCGTAGTGCTGGCGGGTGTTGTCGCGGGAGAATGATTCGTCGTCCGAACGTCCGACGACGTCGTCGCCATATGCATAGCTCAGCGTCAGCGTGGTCAGGTCACCGAACATGTCCTGGCTGACGCTGAAATTGTAGGTGTTCGCGTCGAAGTCCGATTCGGTGCTGTTCGTGTAGCCGGCCGACATCGTGGTATTGCCGCGCAGGTAATCCATCGACAAGGAATACTGCTTGCGTTCCTCGCTGTATGGGCTCGCCGTGGTTATCACGTCGATCGAGGCAGAGCTGACCATGTCGACGTAGTAGTTCGCGGCAAAGGAAACGCTCTTGCCAACCTGTTTGCGAACCAGGATCGACGGCCCGTCGATTTGCACGCCACCGCCATCGTAGAGGTGATACAGGATGTCCGCGCGGTCCTCGGGCAACACACCGGCAATCGCAGCCCTGGAGGCCAGGAGCATCAGCAGTCCGGCGAAAATTATGCGGCGCGAATTCATCGTGTCAGGACCGGGCCGACCGTTCAGTTGCAGCCGCAGCCGCCGCCCGCACTGCCCTCACCGCCACGGGCGCCTTCGCGCGCTTCGTACACGTGCTGGATGTAGGAGGTCGATACCGGATCCGCATCGAGAAACATGATGGGGTCGGCGAGCCGGTCGCGCTCGTAAGGCTTGACCCAGGGCTCCACGCTGCCGCAGGCCGACAGGCCGATGACCAGCAGCACCGCCATAAGACCTCGTGAAATCAGCTTCGTGTTCATAGTCATGCTCCAAGCTTACTCGGCGGCCTTTGGCCGAACCGTGAACCCCGCCTCAGAAGAACACCGTCATGCCGAGGTGTGCCTCGAGGTTGTGCGTGGTCTTTTCCTCGCCCAGCAGATCGATGTCGTACAGGTGGTCGCGAAAGTCGAGATGCATGGCAACCGAGTCGGTCAGGAGAAAACGGTAGCCGGCACCGAAGTTGACGGTAAACCGGTCGTCGCCGGCAAAGCGTGTCGAGCCCAGTCCCCCGATGAGGTACAGGCCGGTGTTGTAGGCGCGTCCTTCGCCCACGAACGCTTCGCCCGGCAGAATGTTGTAGCCGAGGTTCAGGTTGTAATAGGTGTACTGGCGATCGTCATCGGAGAGCAACGGCGCTCCGCCGCTCAAGATTTCGAAACTCGTGAGGCCCGCCTCGGTCTGGCCGACAGTGCCTTCGACGAAGAAACCCTCGGTTACGTGGTATGCGATGCGCAGGCCGTAGACGAAGTCGCTGCCGAAGTCCTCGATGCTCAGGATGCCGGCGAAAGCACCGATCTCGAAGTCCTCGGTATCGATCTCCGGCTCCTTGACTTCGCGGCGCTCGACTTCCGGTTCGATGACCTGTCCCTGCGGCAATTCCGCGGGCGGTGGCGCCGATTCCTTGCCGCCACCGAAAAGGTTTTTCGTTGCGGCACAGCCGGACAGCGTCAGCGCCGCCAGTGGCAGCATTAGAAAAAGAACGCGAATCCGGCTTTCCATTCCTCTACTTCCTCGTTGTCGTCACGGCTTGTGAACACTACGTAACTCTTGAACTCGGCCCTGATGACGAAGCGCCGCGTCGCGTAAATGCGAAAGCCGGCGCCTGCGTGTGCGATCTGGTCCGTCCGATCCTCGCCCTGGACGATGGTCGACTTCGGGCTGGTGTTGATCACCCCGGTACCGAGGGTGAAGAACGGCGATATCCGCCAGTCCGGCCAGGTCTCATGAACGACGTTAACACTGCCCATCCAACCGTTCGAAAAATTTCCCAAAATCTGTGAACCCCATACCTCTATTGAGACATGCGGGTTGAGCGAGTACCCACCGTAAGCGGAAATGATATTGGCGCCGCCGAAGTCGCCTGCCAGCAGTCCGGCCTCCCATCTCGAATCGGTGAAGTCCTGCTGGTCAGCCTCCTCGAATGCAGTGATGGCGCCATCGGGCTGCAAGGTCTGCTCCATCTGCGCGCGATCCACCCAGCCTTCCTTGCCGTCCGGGCCGCGCACGAGGAACCAGTCGGTGCGTTGCGAGAGCACCTCCACGGTCTCGCCGCGGTCGACGATATGAAATATCGGGTAGCCGCGACCCGGTCCGGTGTGCATCTCCAGATAGGGATCGGCAACCGCCACGGTTTTGTATTCGTCGGCGGCCTGAGCAACTCCTGCGCTGATTACCTGGGCCAGTGCGACCAGGAGAGTCAGTAATGCAGATTTAATTGATCGGGACGTCGAAGGGGTTGTTGTAATATTGCGCTCCGACATCCAACCATTCCGCAATCAAGCGTTTCTCCGCGTCACTCAGGTATCCCTCGTGACTTTGACCCACATCGAAGCGGTCGAAAAACCGCCCCGATGCATTGGCACCTGCGACAGACATCGATGGATTGACGGTAACGGTAACGAGTAT
>JAKEGN010000026.1 GCA_022615525.1 Woeseiaceae bacterium | reverse complement strand
TGATCGCTACTGTTGCGGTTTGCGCGAGCCTGCAGGTGTCCACTTCGCTGGCGCAAACGGCGACGGACGCCGAAATGGCTGAGGATGCTCTTGATCCAATTGTGGGATCCAGGATCGATGCGGGACTGAAGTCTGCCCGAATTCAAGACCTGCACAGTCGCGCACGAGAACGAGCCCGCGTTGCTCCCCAAGAATTGGCTAGCGCCACTGTAGTATTCAACACAGGACAGTCGATACGAGAAATAGGAATTCTCGCTGAGACTCTCGGACTTGAGATTACAGGATTGAACGTCAAGGCTCCCCTGAACGACCAAGGTGTCATTCGTTCTCTGCTTATCGGCAGTGACGACTTGCTAAGGCCGAGGGGTTCATTCGAGACCCGCGCGGAACATGCCATTGGCCTCTACAGATATGAGTTTCTTCAATGGGCCGAGCAACTGCCGCCGGATGAGAAAGAAGATGTGAAAAAGATGGCTGTATCGCCAATGCGCATATATGGATGTGAGGCTGTCGGAACGGCTCAAGCATTGTCAAGTCTCACACAACGCAGCGAAATCACGGTGGTTGCATTTGACTCGGTTGAGCAGGCCGAAGAGCGGATTTCTTCGTACACGCAGCTTAAAAAGCAATATGCGGAGGCTTGGGCTCGACTGGACCTCGAGCAAGGGCAAAGAAATTAACCCTGTCCGAAAAATAACCACTTGCGTTGGGTGGGCGTGATGAAGAAACTTTCTGCAGTTGCTGTATTGGTCATCGTCGCTTGCGCACTCTCGTCACAATACGCGCAGGCGGGTTTAAGCGGTGACGCGATAATAGATTCGACACTCGGCACAGCCTACAAACTCCGTGCCGGCGGGAGTGGCGGTGGCATCGATCGGGGAACGAATCGCGTCAAATGCAATACTCAGGGCGCACATCCTCAAGAGCAACAATGTCCTAACGACGCCACCTGCACGCCGGCCGCTGCCACTGGCGGCTATCAGGCATGGGGAGTGGGCGCGCGACACATGTTTTCGGAGGAACTCGAGATCGACTGCATTCTTGTCCCGCACATAATATGGCAAAACGGAATTACAGTATGGTTTGAAACAGTGTGTGTCGTCATGCCCGTTTCTAATCCAGACGGTACTTGGGGAAACTCCATGGCCCGCCTGAAATGAGGCACCAGTACTTCTGGCACAAGTCAATACAGCTCGCATCCTACGAGCGTCATGGCTTGTCACGAGAGTACATTGGACGAGTGTCATCCGTTTGAAGCCCCCAATTTCGTCGAAGCATGGTGTCTCGACAACACCGACAGCTCGTATGTCGAAGATAATGGCTATGAGGCGAAGATCGTAATTTCCGATTCGGCTTGCCAGGCAGTATCTCGAACAGGTGGCGCTAGCGACATTTCAAAAAACTGCTACTACTACCATCAATCTACACAGATCTCAGATCTGCCGTCGGCTTACAGAGACACGACGCTGGGCGACCCTGGCCCGGTCCTTGTTATTGGATTTGGTTCCGCTGATGCCGCAAGTATCGACCCTGGAACGACATATCTGATGAAGCAGTTTTTCAGGTCTCAAGGACAACCCGTTATACAGAACACAGATGCTCTACATGTAGGGAGTATTACGACCCGGTTGCTTTCCGGAGCCGCGTGCATTACCGGTGGATTCGCAGACAATCGGTGCTACTATGCTGTTGATGTAGCAAGTGTTGGTGGTTCGTCCGGCGATACTTTCGATCAAGTGATTTTTCCGTAAGAGCTTGCCTGCGCGATGTGATCTACTGAGGCGCTAAGGTCTGGAGGCACGATTGCGGCGTGTCGTGGCTGAGTTCCCGGCCGCTGATCGACATGGAGCAGGGCCCGGCAAAGAAGTTGTATCCGTTGAGCTGGGAGGAGCAGGACCGGCTGTTCCGGGAGTTACCGGCCTATCTGCAACGGATGGTGCTGTACAAGGTGAACACCGGCTGCCGGGAACAGGAAGTGTGTCAGCTTCGCTGGGACTGGGAGGTAAAAATTCCGGAGCCGAAGAAGGGCGTGTTTGTGTTGCCAAGCAACAACCTTTTCGAAACGAAGAATTCTTAGGAGCGAATCGTGGTCATGCATCTATAGGGAGGGCCGCTGACCCCCAGAATCAACTCGTCGCTTCGAGCAGGACCGCATCGCATTCCGGAAAAAACATGGCCGGGCTGGGGGACAGGGCCAGCCAGAAATCCCGCTGACTCTCGTAGGCCACGCCCGGAAAATCCCTGCCCAGCCCGAGCAGGTCCACGATCAACTGGAAGTGCAGGTGCGGCGGCCAGTTGCCATTCTCCGGCGGGGCCCCGACCTCGGCGATCTGCGCACCGGCCGGCAGCCGCTGTCCTTCGCGCAGACCGCGGATGCTGGCAAGCCGCAAGTGACCATACAGCGTATAGAACTCGCGCTGACCAGCGAGGTGCCGCAAGACGAGCATTGGGCCGTAATCGAGTTCCTGCGTATTGTTTGCAACGATGCAGAGCTCTGCGTCCAGCGGCGTATGGATCGGTGTGCCGGCTTTGCAGAACAGGTCGATGCCCATGTGTATCGTCCGCCGCTCCCCACTGCTCCCGCTCGCGAAATGCTCGTTGTCGTAGAGCGCGCGTTTCTCGCCGTAGCGGCCGAAAGCGAAACCGGTCCCGGCGCGTTGCATTTCGGCATCGATCAGTTGCGAGAGCCTCGCGACGCCGATGCCGCTCAAGCGATTTTGGAGTATCGGACCCGTTGCCGAGAGGTCGAGCACGATAGCCTTGCCATCGCTGTGTATGACCGGCGCCGGAGCGAAATCGGGCGAACGCAGGTACTGCAGGATCTCGGTGAGACCTGCCACCGGCTCTAACCCACGCGCATGCTGCGCCATGCTCTGTGCCAGCGAATCTGTCATGCCGCCATTTTTCCTGTGCTGTCCGTACGCTGCTGCATCGATGCTCAGTCTGCAGGCGCGAGCACTTGACCGGCAAGCGCGACGTTCGGGCGGCCTTCTTCGCGCGCGATCTGCCCGTTGACGATGACCACATCGAATCCGGTAGCGAGGCTGATCGGTGCGAGATAGTCAGCAGTCGCGCGTACTTTTGCTGCATCGAATATCAGCAGGTCTGCGGCAAATCCCACGTCGATGACGCCGCGGTCGCTTATGCCTAAAATCCCGGCCGGAAACGACGTCAGTTTGCGTATCGCCTCGACCAGCGGCAGCAAGCGTTCCTGTTGCACATAGGTTTCGATGATCCGCGCGAAAGTGCCGTGGCCGCGTGGGTGAAAGCCGCCGGGGCTGCCATCCGAACAGACGCCGACAAAGGGGTGCTGGAAGAGCCGTTGCTGCAGCTCGTCGTCCATCACGAAGTAGGCACCGTCAGCCCCTTGCGGCCCGATCAGGTCGATCAAAACATCCTCGTAGGGCATTTCGAGTTCGAAAGCCACCTCGGACAGCCGCTTGCCGCGGTAGGGCCCGGTGCCGAGCAGGGTTGCTTCCGGGCCGTTCCGCTGACGGATTCTTTCGCGCAGGTAGTCAGCGAGTTCCTCACGCCGTGTTGTCCTGACCTCATCGAACTGGGCCTGGGTCTTCGCCCACACCGGGAACACGATCTCGATACCGGTATAACTCGCGCTGTAAGGGTACATGTCGGCGGTAATCGCGATACCAGAAGCGCGCGCCTGATCGAGCAAGCGCAGGATCTGTTCCGCGCGCGCCGCGCCTTTGCCGTAGACGGATTTCAGGTGCGAGATGTGCACGCGCGCCGCCTCGCCCTGCTCCAGCAACTCGGCAATCGAGGCCTCCAGCCGGTCGTCGTCCTCGTTGCGCAGGTGGCTCATGATGAGCCGGTCCCTGCGCCCGACGACCCCGGCCAGCGCGCGCAGCTCGGCCGTGGTCGCGTTCAGGCCCGGGTTGTATTCGAGCCCGGTCGTCATGCCGAAGCTGTAATCGAGCGCTGCATCGAGGAGCTCCAGCATCTTCTGCAGGTCCTCCGGCAAGGGATCGCGCGACAGGCCGATACCGGCCTGGTTCCTCAGGTTGCCGTGCCCTATGAACATCGCCAGG
>JAKEGN010000181.1 GCA_022615525.1 Woeseiaceae bacterium | reverse complement strand
GGATCCGGTCAGGGCATGGCAGATGAGGACCGCGCGCTGCGCGGCATTGGCCGGGTTACCCCAGGTCCGATATGCAACATTGACCTCGTCGAGCCGCCGGCCCGAATCGAGGACGAACGGACCGGCAACGAAGTACCTCGTTTCCGGGGACAAATGCGACTTGAGAAACTCAGGCAGGCTCACGGCGTCACTCCTTCAACAGGAAGCGGCGATTACGCTTTTCAGCGTCACTGCGTGCGATGACGCATCCAGAGCCTGCTGCAGATCCTGCAGCAGATCGTCTGTGTCCTCCAGCCCGATGGACAGGCGAATCAGGTTGTCGCCGATCCCCGCCTGCTGCAGGGCATCCCGGTTCACTGCCGCGTGTGTCATTGTTGCCGGGTGACAGACCAGGCTCTCGACACCACCCAGGGACTCCGCGAGCGAGAAATGCTGTAAACGTTCCACGAAAGCGGCCACGGCCCCCTCGCCTCCGGAAATCTCGACGCTGACCATTCCGCCGAATCCGGATTGTTGCGACTTCGCTATGCGGTGCCCGGGATGGTCTGCGAGGCCCGGGTAGTACACGCGGGACACGACCGGATGCGCATTAAGAAATGCTGCGACGCGATTGGCGCTCTCCTCGTGCTGCCGCATCCTGGCGTGCAAAGTCCGTATGCCGCGCAGGGTCAGATAGCTGTCGAATGGCGCGCCTGTGATACCGAGACAATTTGCCCACCAGGCAAGCGAGTCCGCGATGTCCCCTGTTGCGCAAACTATCGCGCCGCCGACGACGTCGCTGTGCCCGTTCAGGTACTTGGTCGTGGAATGCAGAACGATATCCGCACCGAGGCGTATCGGTTGCTGCAATATCGGGGACAGAAACGTATTGTCCACCGCAAGCAGAGTGCCGTGGGCACGTGCCAATGCGGAAACTGCCGCTATGTCGACGATACGTAGCAGCGGATTGGATGGTGTTTCCACCAGTATCATGCGGGGACCGCGCGCAAATGCCGCCTGCAACGCGGCCGGGTCCGTCTGGTCGACAAAGCTGACCCGGAAATGCCCTTTCGCGGCCAGGTGCTCGAAGAGCCGGTATGTCCCGCCATAGCAATCGTGCGGGGCGACAAGGAGGTCACCCGGATCGAGCAAATGCGTGAGCAGTGTCAGCGCCGCCATTCCGGATGCGGTCACGGCGGCACCTGCTCCGCCTTCCAGTGAGCAGATGGCATCCGCCAGTGCATCGCGAGTCGGATTTCCGCTGCGCGTGTAGTCGTAGCGGCGTTTGACACCGAAACTTTCAAAGGTGTAATTCGATGACAGATGCAGTGGTGGCACGACGGCACCGTGCTGCGAGTCCGATTCCAATGAGGCTCGGACGGCGAGTGTTGCTGGGCTGGCTGCTGCTGTCATGTTACGGTCTCCGCGTTTGTATCGATTCCAATGTTGCGGCGTGTAGCCGTCTCTCATCGGAATCCCGCGAAAACCGCCAGGAAGGGGTGCCGTGCCCTGCGCTTGGACGGTCTCTCGACCGATCGCCGCGTTACACTGCCCCTCATCTACCGAATGCATCGCCCCCTTTGACGGGAAGCTCTGCTCCGCAGGAGTTGGCACCTTTTCGGAATGGTTAGTCCCGATGGTTGCCCCGGCTTCAATGGGCCTTTCCCTCAGCCGGTCTCGATGAGTGATCCGCAGTCTAGGTTCTTCCGCCAAACGGCGTCAAGCGATAGTCCGGGCTTTTTTTGGTGTCCACGGAAACCATCGCCTACAGCGCAGCCGCCCTTGGCAGCAATAGCTTCAATCTTCGCATCCCGATTTAAACGTTCAATCCATTGTATTTGTTTACTATTAATTTAATACAATCTCCGAACCGCTGACAGAAAATCGCGCGTACCATGAAGCCCAAAAAAAACGAGTCCGGCACACAGCGAAAGCGTGCCGAGGATGCGCTTTTCCGTGCCGTCAAATCGCTGCGGACCACGGCCGAATGCCGCAATTTCTTCAAGGACCTGTGTACCCCCGCCGAGCTGCAGGCCCTGGCAGACCGCTGGCAGGTCGTCGAATTGTTACTGCAGGGCATGCCATACCGGCAGATTCAGGAACAGACCGGCGTCAGCGTGACCACTGTCGGGAGGGTTGCACGATTCCTGACCGATGGCTTCGGTGGCTATCGGACGGCCGTTGAACGCGTCCTCCGCAAGCAGTACGCACAGAAATCCGGCGCCAGTCACTGAGGACTTCCCATGGACAGCAAGCAGCAGCGCATCAAGATTGCGGTGCAGAAGTCCGGCCGCCTCACCGATCACTCGCTGGATCTGCTCGAGCGTTGCGGCCTGAAATTTACAAAGAGCAAGGATCAGCTCTTCTGCTTCGGCGAAAACATGCCGGTCGACCTGCTGCTGGTCCGCGATGATGACATTCCGGCCCTGGTCAGTGACGACATATGCGACCTCGGCATAGTCGGTCTGAATGTAGTGCAGGAAAAACGCCTGCTGCTGGAGCGGAATGGCGGTCAGGCGCTGTTCGACAAGGTATTCGAGCTGGACTTCGGCCACTGCCGCCTGGCTTTGGCTGCGCCTGAGGACGCCGCCTACAACGGAACCTCGAGCCTGCAGAACGCGCGCATTGCTACGAGCTTCACTGCGATTCTCGGCGACTACCTGGAAAGGAATGCCATAGTTGCGGAAATCGTTTATTTCTCGGGCGCGGTCGAAATTGCGCCCAAGCTCGGCCGTGCGGATTTCATTTGCGACCTGGTGTCGAGCGGCGCGACCCTGTCCGCGAATCAACTGCGGGAGGTCGGCACCGTGTTCGAAAGCGAAGCCGTCGTCATTCAGACGCGGGCACCGCTGTCCGACCTGAAAAAAGACTGGGTGACTCGCATTCTGCAGCGCCTTGATGGTGTGCTCCAGGTTCGCGAGAGCAAGTACATAATGCTGCACGCCCCAAGAGCGGCACTCGCCGAAATTACCCGATTGTTGCCAGGCTCCGAGCACCCGACGGTCATACCGCTGGAGGGCCAGCCGGACAAGGTGGCGGTGCACGCGGTGTGCCGGGAATACGTGTTCTGGGAGACGCTGGAGAACCTGAAGAACGCCGGCGCCAGCTCGCTCCTCGTGTTACCCGTGGAGAAGATGCTGGCATGACCGCGCGAATCGCAACGTCTGACGGTGTCTTTGCAGGAATCGTCGACTGGGAGCTGTTGTCGCCGTCAGGGCGCCGCGACATTCTGCAAAGGCCTGTACAGGCCGTCGATCCGGAGTTACGCCGGCAGGTGGAAACCATTGTGGCGCGTGTCCGTAACGGCGGCGATCGTGCCCTCCGCGAGCTGAGCCGTGAGCTCGACGGCGCAATGCCCGATCAACTGCAGGTCAGTGAGGCGGAGTTCCGGGACGCGGAAGTGGCGCTGCCGAAGCGCGCGTTGGACGCCATGCAGGTTGCCATCGCCAATGTACGCCGGTTCCACCTCGCCCAATTGCCGCAATCAATTGACATCGACACCATGCCCGGTATCC
>JAKEGN010000180.1 GCA_022615525.1 Woeseiaceae bacterium | reverse complement strand
TGCCATTGATCCACGCATTCGCGGCGAAAATCAACGCCCCCAACAGGAGGAAGTGCAGCAGGGGTTCCTTCAACCAGCGCATTAGCAGGGTCTCCGAGGTTTACGGTAATTGGCCGGGCATCGGCAACAAATTGGTCCGACGGTCGAAATTATCCGACGTGGCCTGCATTTCTCCGACAACCAGGTCGACAAGTTGCTGAAGTTCGTACTCGCGGCCTGGCTCGACGTGTTTTCCTTCCGTCCACATGAGTGACACGTGCTCGCTTTCGGATGCAGTACGGTACGCCGCCGGTGCGCCCTGCGGCATTCGTTCGTCGTCACGGGCCGCAATTATGACCACCGGTCTCGGGGCGATTTCCCGCAACCAGTCCGCTGTCCGGAAGGAATTCCCGTAAGCCAGCAGCAAAGACGCACGGACCGCAAGGTCTCGCAGAACGCGGTTTTTCACGCGATTTTCTGCCATATGCAACACCCAGTCGTAATTACTGGTCGCACCGTGAATCAGCCAGACACGCGTAAACCGATCATCGAGTGCTCCAGCAACTGCAGCGAAGGGGACGCCCAGACTGACACCGGCCAGCTCCGCGTGGCCAGCGTCGAACCAGGGCTGGCGTGATATCCAGTCCATTGCCAATATCAATGCCGGAGGCGTATCGAGCAGCGCATCCTGTATGGCGGGTATTGCCCCGGCAATTTGCAGGGCGCCGGACAGGGAGTCGTTTCCACGATAAGGGTAGTCGATCGCCGCATAGGCGATTCCGGCCGGCTCGCCGATGAGATCTACGGCATGTCGTCCCGTTCTGTGCCCGCCGATCAGCAGCAGTAACCCGACCTTCCGGGTCGCGGCCTCTTCGGGAAGCAGGAGTCTCAGCCGTACCTGGGGTCCACAGTTCGCAGTCAGCAGGATGTCACTAATGGTCCGGCCATCCTCGCGAGACAACGACTCCATCGCAGTGCTTTCCGGGGACGCGCCTCGACATGCCAGAAAATGATCCCGCTGCACCGTAGACAGACGGACGGCGTACAGCAAAGCACCCGCCATAATTGCCAGCACCGCAGTCAGGACAATGGATTTTACTGAGAATGATGGACGGTCCCTTGGCATGTCAGCGACGATACGGCTATCCTCACCGTTCGACAACCGCTTGCGATGCAGCGATCGTTACTCCGGCTGGAAATTTTGCCGTTGCCGCTTTGATTCCAGCCGCTGTGGCCAGACCGGACGATATCATTTGCAAAAACAGGAGCAATAATATGGCCAGAGTCTTGCTGTTATTGCCCTTTTTGCTGGCCACCACACAGTCGTTTTCGGCACCAGAAACACTGCGCTGCGGCAACAAGATCGTTGAGACCGGCATGACCATGGCAGAGGTGGAGAAATACTGCGGGAAGCCGTCGTCTGTAATGGTCGAGGAGCAGGACGTGCGCTCGGGGAATCGAGTTATCGGCACGACCCAAATCCACTACTGGACCTACGATCGGGCATCCGGTCAAAATGCCGCAATACTGGAATTTGACCAGGAGAAATTGCTGTCCATTACCTTCGTGCGCAAGTAGCTGTGCAGCTGTGACGCCTCATTCGAACCGGTAGCGGGCATCCAGCACGGCGAATTCCTTCGAGGTGTCCTCTATTGCCTTGCCACAGGCATCCTTGGCCGAAAGGTAGCGTTCCTTGAATCGTTTGGCGAGTATGGAAATGCCTGCTGTGGCGACCGCTGCGCCGCCTTCGATCAAAGCGCCTTCCGGATCGAGCACCAGTGCCGGATCGGCAAGCGTGCCGCTCACTTTCGAATAGGGAGTTACCAGGTCGGATAGGCTGATACCGATTCCCGTCTGCGGCACCATGTTCAGCTCGATGTCCAATTTCTCCGTCTTTAGATCGACCTCTGCATTGGCAAACGCGTTCAGCTTGTCGGTCTGCAAAACGAATGCCGGCTTGCCTGTCACCATGCCGTCGGTCAATTTGGCAAGTACGACCATGCATTTGACGTTGGTGTAAGGATCGGTCTTGGCAAACGGATTCAGAGTGTTCAAGAGCTCGAACACCACGTCCTGCGTGAAGATTCGTGCAGCTCCGGCCCTGGTACGACCCGGGCCAGTGACAAGGCGCGTGTAACCGTTGAGCGATCCGGCTACTTCAGCAACCGTCGCGCCCCTGCCGTGGAGCACGAAGTCAACATCGTATTTCGGTAATGCCTCGACCTCTTCCGGCGTGTTTGCCTTCAGGCCGATAATCAGGTTGCCGCCATTGATCCTCACCAGCAATTCGGCTCCGGGGCCATCGGGCCTGAGCCGGAAGCCACCCGAAAGCGAGCCGCCTCGCTGACTGGCCAGGCTGAAATCAATCACTTTCAGCTCACCCGCCTTCAGGGATCCGACGAGGTGAACATCTTTCATCGGCCGTTGGCGCAACTTCAGTTCCCCGAACCGGATGTCGACGTCCGCGTCGAACATTCGCAGCTTGTCCATCGGGATCGGCGTATCCGGTATGACCCTGGTCCTCGCGGGCGGGGCTTTCTCCGCCGGTACCGGCGCCGGCTCCTCGGGAGGCGGCAGGTAGCCGCTGAGATCCAGTCGATTCGATACGATCGTGAGGCTTGCTTCCGGGACCTCGTCGTCCTTGAGCAGGAACTTCCCGTCGATATCGCTTTCCCCGAGCGTGGCGCCAAAATCGGTCAACGTCATCTCGTCCCTGGTGCCCGTCAGCTGCCCATGAAGCGTAACTGATTCACGGGGCAATTGGTGCCCTGCCAGGGCACTGAGCTGACTGACGTTGTCAATGTACAAATCCACCAGAAGATCGGTGTTCTCGAAGTTCGGTGGCCCATCCAGTGCACCTGTGACGGACAGCCTCCCTTTTGCAAGGGTCAGCAACAGCTCCTGGAAACGCCAGTAGTTGTCGTCCCAGTTGCCGCTCCCCCGGAACGTCATCGGAACTTTGACGCCGCCCATAAGCTCCTCGATAGCCGTCACGAAACGAAGAAAGTCCGGCGAACTGGCTTGCAAAGACCATGATCCTTTGCTCAGGAATGGCTCGAATGACGTGGATACCTCGCCAGTCAACCGTGCGTCGCCAAGTCGCCCTTCCAGGTTGCCGACAGTCAGAAGATTGTTGCTCAGCCGCAATCTGCTTCGAACGCTGAAAGCATCTGCACTGGCCTCGAATTCACCACCGGGCGGCAAGATCGTAGCGAGGTTGGCTCCGGCCATACTGATATCGATGTCCGTGCCATTGAAGGATGGCAATGCACCCACTTTTCCGCTGGCCTTCAGATTGGCGTCGGCCAGGTTTGCGGTGAAATTTTGCAATGCGATTGAATCGCCCGAATACCGGACCTGACCTGCCGCCGAGAGTCGACCCGAGGGCACCTTGTCTCCCGGAACGTTGAAGCTTTCCAGCGAGGCTCTCAGATCGGCAGCCGAGAGCTTGAATCGAATGTCGGTGTCCTTTAGCTCCGGCGGGTCGCCGATGTGGCCGGCGATCTCGGCGGTGTCCTTCCCGAGTTGAAAAGTTGCGTTACTGATTCTGTTGCCGTCGCCGACCCTTTCGACGTCTGCAGAAACCCTGAACTGCGCGTCCGGCATCCCGGACACACCGGCTGCCTCGGCGAGTGCCGCCAGGCTGCTGCCATTGAAAGTAACCTTGCCAACGGAACCCACCCGTTTCGGATCGTCGGTGACTCGGCCGTTGGCGCTCAACAGGTACTCCCGGTTCGCGCCGATGACGGCCTGCAGTTCGTCGGCCACGAACTGGCCTTCCTGCCTGAAAACCCGCCCTTTTGCTGACCACGGACCGGGCTGCAACCTGCCCGTCTCAACGCCGAAGGCGATGAGCGATCCTTTGAGGTTCGGGCCAGTGGCCTCAAACGACAGGTCTGTGTCGCGTATCAACGGATCGTTGCCGATGAGCCCGCTGAGCGAAAGCCGGTCTTTGCCAATGCGTGCAGAACTGTTCGACAGTCGCAGGCCACTGACAGTCTTCTCCGCTGAAATCCTCGCCTCGAAATCGACTGATGGCGACTTCGCCATTCCTGCCGCTTGCGCAAGTACATCGAATTCCGGTCCGTTGAGCGACACGTTCAGAGTTGACCCCATGAACCCGGGTTCGTCGACAAGGATCCCGTCGACTGTAAAACCGACGTCCCGGGCGCTTGCGGCCAGTTGCAGACTGGCGTTTCCGCCCGGCAGTTGGGCCAGCTTCGCCTCCAGCTCGAACGGGCCCGTCAGCTTTCCCGGCATCCCGAAGAGGCGGTTGAAGCGCCCGAAATCGGGTCCCTTGATGTTGAGAGTCAACGATGCCCCGCCGGGTCTCGGAAAATTTGCAAACTGGCCGTTTGCATCGAAGCGGGTTTCGCCGATTTGCACATTGATCTTCTCGATCTGGATGTTACGTCCTGCGATTCTCGCAACCGCATCGATGCGAAACGGGTCCTGCGGCACTGTGTCGTTGCCAGCCAGCCGTCCGATCGTTGCCGCGTCCGGCCCGGACGCGGTCGCACGGATGTCCATGTCGCTCCAGTTATCCAGGCTGACAAGCGAACCACCGACGTCCAGCGTGAATTCCCCGAAGACACCGCGCGCTGCGATGTTCATGCGTTCCGCTGCAGGCGTCATCGAGGTGTCCAGGCTCAACGGTCCGGTGGTAATCGGGTCGAGCCCCAGGATCTCAGTAAGGTATTCGGCATTCGGACCCTGCAGCAGCAATTGGCCCGTCGGGCGACGGGGGGCGAGCAGGTCGTCTATCGTGGCGTTTCCCTGAAAACTGATCTCGCCCAGAACGCCCTCGAGCTTTAGCGCGATGCCCCGCAGCGCTACCAGGTTTTCGACTTTCCCGGCTACTGCCGACACGGCAACCGCCTTTTCGTTCACCGCGCCGGATATATCGAGTTGCAGGTCACCTGATTCGAGTATCGCCTCCTCGACTTTCTCGAGTGACAGGTTCAGCGGCCTGCGCAGCGCGGGTGAAAGCAGGTTCAATTCGAAGTCGTTGACCTGCAGCTCATTCAATATGACCGGAAGTTCCTCGATTCGCTCGTCCGCAATTTCGTCCGCCTCCTCATCCGACGGCTGTTGTGATGTCAGGGTCCAGTTGTTTCGGCCATCTTCCAGTTCTTCGAGATTGATCTTCGTACCGGAAATGTGCAGCGTCTCGACAATGATCGGTCCGCGAATGAGTGACCAACTGTCGATTCTGACGTCGAGCCGGTCCACGAAAACGAGATTACCGGCGGCAGACCAGTCGGTTGACGACAACCGGATGTCCTCCGCGACCAGCCGGATACTTCGGCCGAGCGATGGTTCGAATGCTCCATCGATGCGAAACTCCCGGCCCAGCGTGTCGCTGACCAGCGCCTCGACAGAAGACTTGTATCGACCGAGATCTATGCTGAACACCACGATGACTGCCAGCACCAGGACGGCGACGATGCCGAACAATGAAAACAGGGCTACACGGGACGTGCGCATCGATTGGGTCCCACTGTTGTTTCGCTGATGTGCGTGGGTTCAAATCAGTCTATCGGAGCACCGGATAGCACGCAACAAACGAAAAAGCCGCATCCGTCGCCAGATGCGGCTTTCCTGAAATCAACAGGACAGGCGGGCAGAGCGCTAGAAACGCCAGCCATACTCGAGGCGTATCGAACTCAACTGCGGGTCCGCGCCATCGCCGTCAACCTCGATTTCATAAACACTGTAGTTCGCTCTAAGGAAGCCACCACCGGCGAAATCATAACGAAAACCGACTGCCCCGCCCCAGGTCATCTCCGTTTCCGAGATCGTGTCGTAATAGTTCGAACAGATGTAGCCCCAGTAGGGATGCCAATAGCAACCTGTGATCGGCGGTCCGTCCGCCACATTGGAGTCAAAGTACGCCCAGCCGGCACCGACCTCGACGAAAGGTGAGAAAGGGCCTTCCATGAAATTGAATGTCCCCTTGAATCGGCCGATGAACTCGGACAAAGTGTGGTTGATTCGCTGCGTACTGGTCGGGTCGTTCTCATCGGCGAGAATCGCAGTGTAATCGGGCTCGAGAAAGTCGAAGTCCGCACTCAGTGCAAGCTTGTTTGTGACGTTGTAACCGACGTTAAACCCGAGACCGAGCGCACCATCCATCTTGAACGACGAACCTCCGGAACCGTTTGCAGACTCCGAGTCTTGGTACAGGCCGCCCATCGAAAACTCCCAGGTCTGCGCGCGGCCGTATCCCTGGGCCATAGCCGCACCGGGTAACGCGAGAAGCAGCACGGCTAAATCGGTCAATCGCATGTTCAACACCTCGGGCATTTTTTTCGGCAAATGAAAGGGCGCGTATCGTACGCCCAATTGAAAGGGTAGTCACCCGTTACGTGGGTCAGGCAGGCTATGGTGATTTACCGGTTAAGCGTCCCGCCACCAGTCTATGAATTCGTCGAGTTCGATGGACCCGTCGTTGTCGGTGTCGATCTCATGAAAACCGATTTTTGCTTCTGCGAGTGACACGCCTGCCTCCAGCCCATTGAGCATATTGAGGAATTCCTTGAATTCGATTTTTCCGTCGCCGTTTTCGTCGTTATAGCGAAAGCTCTCTTCGAGCTCCTCGAATTCTTCCTCGGTCAGTGGCATTGCACGATCCTCCTGCGCCATACGGCTCGACCTGCAGCTTCCAGTGGGTATTCTCGCATGTTATGCAGCTGCAGCCATAAAAAAGCCCCGGTCCGATTGGACCAGGGCTTCAATTTAAAAGCCTGGCGATGTCCTACTCTCACATGGGGAGACCCCACACTACCATCGGCGCAGAGCGTTTTCACTTCCGAGTTCGAAATGGGATCGGGTGGTTCCCGCTCGCTATGGCCGCCAGGCAAATCGGTTAGGAAAAAAGGTGCCGGATTTATTTTCCGGCTGCCGGAAAATAAATCCGGCACCTTTTTTCCAGCAATCTGGAAAACTTCTGATGTTCAAGTGTCGCAATACAAGTCGCAGTAACACACAAGTGCTTTAGTGTTATATGGCCAAGCCGCACGAGCAATTAGTACTGGTTAGCTTCACGCATTACTACGCTTCCACACCCAGCCTATCAACCTCGTAGTCTTCGAGGGCTCTTTAGGGACCTCAAGGGTCCAGGGAAATCTAATCTTGAAGGGGGCTTCCCGCTTAGATGCTTTCAGCGGTTATCTCTTCCGCACATAGCTACTCGGCAATGCCACTGGCGTGACAACCGATACACCAGAGGTGCGTCCACTCCGGTCCTCTCGTACTAGGAGCAGGCTCTCTCAATCTTGCAGCGCCCACGGAAGATAGGGACCAAACTGTCTCACGACGTTTTAAACCCAGCTCACGTACCACTTTAAATGGC
>JAKEGN010000179.1 GCA_022615525.1 Woeseiaceae bacterium | reverse complement strand
GCAATCGACTCAGACGTTTGTTACAGGGAACTGCAGAGCTGGCCGCCGTCGACGGTGATGATACTGCCGGTCATGTAACTGCCGGCATCGCTTGCGAGCAGCAGCAGCGGTCCGGAGAGTTCGTGCAGTGCGCCCACCCTTTTCATCAGTATGCGCTGGATCAGGACCTCGCCCGCGCCCTGCTCGAACTGTTTCTCATTGATTTCGGTCACGAAGTAACCGGGCGCGATGGCGTTCACCCGGATACCGTGACGCACCCATTCGAGCGCCATGGCCTTGGTGAGATTCACCACGGCGCTCTTTGCCGCGATGTATGGCGCCAGCGCCTTGCTCACGCGGAATCCCAGTATGGATGCAATGTTCACGATGCTGCCGGGCTTTTTGGCGTTGATCATTGCCAGCGCGGCGGCTTTCGCTACGAGGAACACGCCCTTGAGATTGGTATCGAGCACGGCATCCCAGTCGTCCTCGCTGAGCTCGGTGAGATACGCCTGTCTTGCGATGCCTGCGTTGTTCACCACCACGTCCGGTGCGCCCACCTTCGCCAGCATCTTTTCGAAACACTTGTGCACGGATTTCGAGTTGGTGACATCGAGATCGAGACAGATCGCATTCCCGCCCTTGCTGATGATGGCTGCGGCCGTCTCTTCCAGTTTTTCGCGTCGCCTCGCGGCCAGCACGACCGTCGCACCCGCCTCGGCGAGGGTACCAGCGAACTGGCGCCCCAGCCCGGATCCCGCGCCCGTCACCAGCGCCACCTTGTTGTCGAGCCTGAAACTGATCACGTCGCCTCCTCTTCTTGCCGCGCTCACGCGTTTTCGGCGTGGCGCATTCGTGCCTGGCGTTTGTAGGTTCCCGTCGCGGTTGCACAGAGCCGCTTGTTGTCCGGATCGATCAATCTCGACTGCGCGAAAAACAGCGTGTTGGTCATGCGGATCAGCTCACCTTCGGCGATCACCGTATCGGCGCGATGCGGTGCAATGAAATTGCAATTCAGGTTGACCGTGACCGAGACGACTTCTTTCGAAACTCCATGGCTGCCGGCGACGGCTCCGGCGATATCGAGCAGTGAAGAAATGACACCGCCGTGCAGGAAGCCCACGGTATTGCGGTGCTCGCTGCGTACGTGCATCTCGAGCCTGGCGAAGCCTTCTTTCCAGTTGGTCAGCCGGAAGCCGAGGAACTCGAGATAGGTTCCCTGGTACAGCGCAGGATGGTCGAAAAAACTGTCGGGTACGGCATCGGTCATCTGGCAATTGCTCCTGCACGCCTGAGTATGGCGAGGTACATGTCGGGCTCGGGGCGAACCCTGTAGTTATCGGTCTGGTCGACATAGACGATGGTGCCGCCGGCGTTGACGACTACCACTGTCGGCATGACGGTATCCGGCCCGTGGCCGCCGGGCAAGCCCCGTGGCACGCCGTTGCGGATGCCAATGCCGAAATCGTTCGCGAGCCGGTTCCCTTCGTCGACCAGGAACTGGAAGGGTATGCCCAGCAATTCCGCCATGCGCCTCGCATGTGCAGGCTCCTGCGGACTCACCAGCACGACTTTCGCGCCGAGCGCGGTGAGATCCGCATGACGCGAAGCCAGTTCACGCAACTGGGCCACGCACAGCGGGCACCAGTTACCGCGATAGAAGACCAGCACGGCGGGCGATCCCTGCAATTCCACGGAGCGGAAAACGGCACCGTCGGTGCCACGGAGGTCGAATGCCGGCAGCTTCCGGCCGACGACCAGGGTGTCGCTCGGCCGGCGCGTGAACCGCGAAAACCAGAACACGTACAATGCGAGCAGTGCGACACCGGCTGCGGCAGCGACGAGCAGCGACCAATCCGCAACGCCTTCCGCAAAAACCTCCCAGGCGACGAGCGATGGCCCGACGCCGGAGGTGAACAGCAGGAACGGCAGGTACTCGCTGGTCCGGGGCACCCTGCGTAATTCGAGCCACGCGAGTAAGCCCGGCAGCACGGCATTGGCGATCAGCACGCCGCCCCACGCGAGGCGATCGTGACCACCGGTCAGAATATTGAAAACGGCGACCAGCGCCAGGGTGCTGCAGATCAGCGCCGCCGGGACAAGGAACAGGGATTTGAGCCTCGCATTCGCCGCCATGGTTTCAGCCGGAACTCCATCACCGCATTACATGTTTCGCCGATACTCGCCGCCAACTTCGTACAGCGCGGCGGATATCTGCCCGAGTGAATTCGACTTCACGGTATTCATAAGTTCCGCGAACACGTTGCCGCGCGATCTTGCGACCTTCTGCAGCGCCCCGATCGCCTTGCCGCTCTCCGCCGCATGTGTTTGTTGAAACTGCCGCACGTGACGGATCTGGTCGTCTTTCTCCGAGTCCGTGGAGCGTATAAGTTCGAGTTTGTGCACTTCATCTTCCTGGCCCCGCTTTGGCAGGAAAGTATTGACGCCGATCAAAGGATACGACCCGTCATGTTTCTTGCTTTCGTAATACAGGCTTTCTTCCTGGATCTTGCCGCGCTGGTACATCGTGTCCATCGCGCCGAGCACACCGCCGCGTTCTGAAATTCGGTCGAACTCCTGGTACACCGCTTCCTCGACCAGGTCGGTCAGCTCGTCGATGATGAACGAGCCCTGCCAGGGGTTTTCGCAGTAATTCAGCCCCAATTCACGGGAAATGACGAGCTGGATTGCCACAGCACGGCGCACCGATTG
>JAKEGN010000178.1 GCA_022615525.1 Woeseiaceae bacterium | reverse complement strand
TCCGATGCAGCGCCTGCGGCAACAATACGGCCGTCGGTGACCGCCAGCGCCTCGACCTCGGGCATGGCCCTGTCGAGGGTGACGAACCGGCCGAGAAATACGGCATCCGGCGCCGGTTCTCCCTGGCAGGCGACCAGGGCGAGCACCATCAATGCGCAGAAAACCCTGCTATGTAACTGTCTCAAACCTGCTGGTCCTTGGGATGGCGACGCCACGGCAGCATCACAGACCGGACACGAAGTCGTCTTTCGGCACCCGATGAAAACGAAACCAGCAATGCCAGAGCTGTAGCAAACGAATCCATGTTCGATCCTCCCTTACTGCAGATTGTCACATTCGCCAATACGGATGCCGCTGCCTCGATCACCCCGTCGCCATAGTGCGAGGAATAGCGGACCTCACCGAGGTCTTCTTCTTGAACCTTTCCCGGCGGGTCGCATCGATGCAGGCACGCTACGCCTGCGTCCAATACCGGTCAAGCTGCAGCGGAACCGATGGAACGGCGCTGATAAAATGTGCCGGGCGACGATTCCAGTAGGCTAAGATGCGTATCGGGCGCCGCCACCTCTTGCGGCGCGACAACAACAAAAAGGGAATCCGATGTTCAGATGCCTGCTCGTCCTGCTCGCGATGCTTCTTGCGATGCCTCGGGTGCTCGCCCAGCCCATCGAAGACGAAGCGCTTGCCTGGCTGCAGGAGTACATCCGCATCGATACCGTCAACCCGCCGGGGAACGAGTATCGCGCCGTCGAGTTCATAGCCCGCATCCTCGAAGCCGAAGGCATCCCCTACATGACCGCCGAGAGCGCGCCGGGCCGCGGCAATATCTGGGCCCGCCTGGAGGGCGGCGACGAACCGGCCCTGATACTGCTGCAACACACCGACGTAGTGCCGGCCGACCCGAAATACTGGAGCACGGAGCCGCTGTCAGGGGAAATCCGCGACGGATACGTTTGGGGACGAGGTACGCTGGATATGAAAGGCACGGGCGTGTCGCAACTCGCGACCTTCGTGAGTCTCAAACGTTCCGGCATTCCGCTGAATCGCGATGTCCTGCTGGTGGCGACCGCCGATGAGGAAGCTGGAGGGCTGTTCGGCGCCGGCTGGCTGATCGAGCACCATCCGGAAATTTTTGAAGGCGTCGGGCTGCTGATCAATGAAGGCGGCAACGGCGAAAAGTTGGCTGATGAAATCATTTTCAGTGTCGAAGTGACACAGAAGGTCCCGGTCTGGTTGAGGCTGACCGCTGTCGACACGCCCGGTCACGGGTCGATGCCGAATACCAGCTCGGCGGTCACGCGCATCGTCGACGCGCTCGCTATCTTGCGTGCAAACCCATTTCCGCCGCGCATCGTGCCGGCGGTCGACGCCATGTTTCAGGCATTGGCGCCGAGCAGCGCGCCGGAATGGCAGGAGGCCTACAGTCACATGGCAAATGCCGTGCAGGATGCCGGCTTTCTCGAGAAGCTGCAGATGCATTCCCCTGCCCTGCACGCACTCACGCGCGACACCTGTTCGATCACCCGCTTCGAAGCCTCGAACAAGATCAATGTGGTGCCGCCGAGCGCCTGGGCAGAGATCGATTGCCGCATCCTGCCGGACCGGCCGAGCGAGGTTTTCGTCAATGAATTGCGGGAGCTGACCAGGCCGACGGGTGTCGAGATCGAGGTCATCATGGCGTTCACGCCGGCGGTGTCGGCGACCAACACGTTATTGTACCGCGCGATCGAGGAGGTCACTGCCGAAAGACACCCGGGCTCCCGCGTCATGCAGTCGGTCAGCACCGGCTTTACCGACAGCCATTTCACCCGCGACCTCGGGATCGCCAGTTACGGCTTCGACCCGACGATCGTCCCGGAAGCGGAGTTCGCGAGAATCCACGGTAACGACGAGCGGATCAGCGTCGATGCCTTTCGCCGGGGCGTCAGCGATCACCTCGCCATCATCAGCGCCGTTGTCATAGACTGAGTGCGCCATGCCGATCGAGACCTGGGAACTTCTGAGCTACGTGGTCACGGTGCTGGGTTTGCCGATAGCCATTGCTGTGTTCCTGTACGAAAAGCGCAAGGAGCGCATGGCTGAAGAGGAAGAGGTTTACGAAGCACTGGCATCGAGCTACCAGGATTTCCTGCGCCTTGCGTTGGAGAATCCGGATCTCCGGCTCATGTCGAAAGAGCGCACCGGCGATCTTACGGAGGAGCAACAGGAGCGCATGCAGGCCATCTTCGGACTACTGGTGGCGCTTTTCGAGCGCGCCTACCTGATGCTGTACGAACCGGATCTCTCGGGCAGGGAGGCGCGACGCTGGCGTTCGTGGGAGGACTTCATGCAGGAATGGTGCGGCCGCGACGATTTTCGCTCCGCCATGCCGGAGCTGTTGCTGGGCGAAGACCCGGCCTTCGCCAATTACCTGCGCAAGCTCGCGGCCGACGCCGACTCCGCGGTTCGGGGACAGTGACCGAATTGCTTGGCTACAGGAGGACACATGAAACGCAATGCAAGCGCCGAGTGGCGCGGTGATCTGAAAAAAGGCCTGGGAAAAATCAGCACCGACAGCGGAGTATTGTCCAATACACAGTATTCCTTCGGGACGCGGTTCGAGAACGGCAAGGGCACGAACCCGGAGGAACTGATCGCTGCGGCGCACGCCGGGTGCTTCTCCATGGCGCTGTCGAACATCCTCGGCAAAGCAGGGCTGACGCCGGAGCGCATCAGCACGAAAGCTGAGGTCAGTCTCGAACAGGTAGACGGCAATTTTACAATTACCGCCGTGCACCTCACTGTCAAAGCCAAAGTACC
>JAKEGN010000177.1 GCA_022615525.1 Woeseiaceae bacterium | reverse complement strand
TCGGCGGCAAGATCGTTTATTCAGCGCTGTAGGAGCGAGCAGTGCTCGCGACGCAATGACAGGAACCGCGCCAGGCTGAAGCTCCGCGTCGCCTGCAGTGCATGCTCCTACAGCGCAAGCCCAGAAAAAAAGGTGCCGGATTTATTTTTTCCCAGAAAGGCATGGCGGCGTGGCGCCGGCGCTTTTGATAATCAGGCCTGCTCTGCAATCCAGCGGTCGACGCGCTGTTCCAGCAGCGTCAAGGGCATCGAGCCCTGCGACAGCACCAGCCGATGGAAAGCGACAACGTCGAATCGGTCGCCGAGCTTCTCCTCAGCTCGGGTACGCAACTCCCGAATCTTCAACTGGCCGATCTTGTATGCCAGCGCCTGTCCCGGTATCGCCATGTAGCGCTCGGCTTCGCTCACCGCGCGCGCTTCCTTGACAGCCGAATTCGCGTACATGTAGTCGAGCACGTCCTGGCGGCTCCAGCCCTTCGAGTGCAGGCCGGTATCGACCACCAGCCGGATGGCACGCCAGAGTTCCGCATTCAGCGCACCGAAATACTGGTACGGGTCCGTGTACATGCCGAGTTCTTTGCCGAGGGATTCCGCGTAAAGCCCCCAGCCTTCGGTAAATGCGGTATAGCCGCCGAAGCGGCGAAAGCGCGGCACGCCCTCGAGCTCCTGCTGAATCTCGATCTGGAAATAATGCCCCGGTATGGCCTCGTGCAGGAACAGCGATTCCATCGCCCACTTGGGCCGCGCCTTTATGTCGTAAGTGTTGGCGTAGAAAACGCCGGGCCGCGTACCGTCCGGAGTGCCGCGCTGGTACGACCCGCCGGATGCGCTTTTCTCGCGGTAGGGCTCGACCGCCCGCACCTCGAAGCCGGTTTTCGGCGCAACGTCGAAGAGCTTCCGCGTCCTTTCGGTCACCTGGTCCGTCATGTCGCGATAGCCTTGTATCAGCTCTTCGGGCGTATCGAAGTAAAAGCGCTCGTCGGTATTCAGGTATTCGAAGAAATCCTGCAGGTCGCCCTCGAAACCGACCTCGTTCATCACACCGCGCATCTCGCCATGTATGCGCGCAACCTCGTCCAGTCCGATCTGGTGAATCTCGGCCGGCGTAAGGTCGGTGGTGGTCCTCTGCCGTACAAGGTACGCGTACCAGGCCTCACCATCGGGAAGCTCCGAGATCCCTACTGATTGGCGCGTCGCGCCGAGGTAGTCATCGCCGATGAAATTGTGCAGGCGCCGGTACGCCGGAACGATCTTCGTCCCGATCGATTCGCGCCACGCCGCAGCCAGTCGTTCCCGATCTGCGGCGCTGAACTCCTCCGGCATGTTTTTCACCGGCGTGTAGAACATGCTGGACTCGACATCGTCGACGATCTGGGACTCGAGCTGCGGCAGGACTTTTTCCATCAGCACGGTTGGCTGCACGATGCCCTGCTCCGCGCCTTGCCGCATGTTCCCGATGGCCTGATCGACGATGACGGAAAAATCGTCCACGCGGGTGAGAAAGTCGTCATAGTCCTTGACTGTCTTGAACGGGTGCACGTTGGCGCCGCTGCCGAGCTGCACGAAGGTATTCGTGATCGAATAGAACTGGTTGATCGGCTGCAGATGGGCGGGGAACCGGTAGCCGGCGACGTCCATCTCCCGGCTCCAGCGAAACGTATCGTAGGTCAGACGGTCCTGCCCGGTGAGCGCTTCGGCATCGATGGCCAGCACGCGCTCGAGATATTCGCGATCCAGCGCTTCGGATTGCGCCAGGTACCCGGGGCTGAGTGTGTTGGCCAGCCGGTCGTTGTACCGGTAGTCGCCGATCGCGGTCGCATACAGCGGGTTCAGTTCGAGCAACTTGTCGAAGTACTCCTCCACCAGCGTGTTGAGTTCGGCGGCAGCCTGCTCCGCTGGCTGTGTGACGGCCTCGGCGACCGGCCGCTGCTCGCAGGCTGCCAGTGACAGAATCGCGAATGCCAGTACGGCAGGAAAGTATCTCATCGGTCAGTCCTTTTTTTCGGGTCCGGTCCCGGCAGCGAGTGGCACACTGCCGCTCAGACGTAAAAGTATATCGCCATGAAGTGGCAGCTCGCGCCGAGCAGCACGAACACGTGAAAGATAGCGTGATTGAACGGTATACGCCTGATGCTGTAGAGGATGGCCCCCAGCGTATAGGCGGCACCGCCGAGCACGAGCCACAGCAACCCGGCCGGCGGCAGGTTGGCGATCAGGGGCTTGATGGCAAACACGATGATCCAGCCCATCAGCAGGTACATTAGCGTCGAGATCCTGGTGTATCGGCCGGTGAAAAACAGCTTGAGCACGATACCGGTCAGCGCCAGGCTCCAGGCGATGCAGAACAGCACCCAGCCGATGGATCCGTCCAGGGTGATCAGCGTGAATGGCGTGTAGGTGCCGGCGATCAGCAGGTAGATCGATGCGTGATCCACGATGCGCAGGCGGCTCCTGAGCCACGGGTCCGTGGTGCTGTGATATACAGTGGAGGCGGCGAACAGCACGATCAGGCTCGCACCGAATACCGAAAAGCTGAACATCGGCGCAAAGCCGCCCAGTTCAGCAGCGCGAAAAATCAAGGGCAGTAATGCAATTATCGAACAGATCAGCCCGACCGCATGCAGTACGATGTTGAATTGCTCCTCGCGCGGCGAGTAGACACTGGCATGATGCATTGTGTGGTTTTCCTGTCCGGCCCTGCGCTTTGAACAAATGTGATATGCAATGAAGATCTGGGTGGACGCCGATGCCTGTCCCGTCGTAATCCGGGACATCCTTTTCCGCGCCGCGCAGCGTACCGGCATCGAACTCACGCTGGTGGCAAACCAGTCTGTGCAGGTACCGCGCGCTGCCAACATCCGCACGCTTCAGGTTGCCGCCGGATTCGACGTGGCGGACAACGAGATCGTCAAACGCATCGGACCCGGCGACCTGGTCATTACCAGCGATATACCCCTCGCAGCCGATGTCATTGCGAGAGGCGGGACTGCACTGAGCCCGCGCGGTGAGCTCCACAGCACGGACAATATCAAAGCGCGGCTGAATATGCGGGATTTTATGGACACTATGCGCGCCAGCGGCGTGCAGACCGGCGGCCCGCCGGCCTTGAGTCAGGCCGACCGCAAGAATTTCGCGGACAATCTCGACCGGATACTGACGCGTTCCGCGAAGTAGATTATACGAAGAAGCCGAGGTCGCGGACGGCGAAGTTGTCGATGTGCGGCGCCACGATGTCGAGCTCGGCATCCGGGATGCCGAACCAGCGCGCGAGCGTCGCCGCATACTGGTCCGCGGAGGTGGTCGGGATCATGCGTCCGCCGCCCACGTCGTCTGGCCCGTCGATGGCGAGCGGCGGGTAAATGCCGTACAGGTCGCGCCCGCGCACGGCGTCACCGACCACGAGCTGGATGCCTCCCCAGGCATGGTCGGTACCGTCGCCGTTCGAGGTCAGGGTGCGCGCGAAATCCGACTGGGTGAAACCGGTCACCGCATCGGCCACACCCAGCTCGACGGTGGCCTCGTAGAACGCCGTCATCGCCTCGCTGACGCCACCGAGCAGTCCCGGCTGGTCCTGGTTCTGGTTGTCGTGCGAATCGAATCCGCCGGCGGCAACGAAGAACACCTGCCGCTGCATTTGCAGCTGATCGCGCACGGCAATGAGCCGCGCCACGGTCTGCAATTGCTGTCCGAGTTGCGTTGCGGGAAATACCGTGTTGAGCACCGGCGCGCCGGCAATCGCCTCGCCGACACGGTCCGCTGCCGCCACAGCACGACGCTGGATTTCAGCGAAACCGCGCTCGTAAATGGAACTGTAACTTGCGTTGATGATGCGCTCGAAGGCCAGGCGCTGTTGGTACAGGATGTCGTTCGGGTCGCCGGAGTTCGAGAATGCCTCGAAAGGAATCGGGCCGCCCGGACCCATGACATAGGCAATGGTCTCGTGCGCCGACTGGAAAAGATTGTTACCGGAGAGCGAGGCGTTGGTCGCCATCTGCTGGGCCGATACGTTCGTGCGGATGAGGTCGGCCAGGCGCCCGGCCCAGCCGGTGCTGCTTTGCGTGTTGCCTTTCAGCGAGTGCCACT
>JAKEGN010000025.1 GCA_022615525.1 Woeseiaceae bacterium | reverse complement strand
GCCATTCAGTTTTCTGCTGCGCCAACAGCAAGACTGCAGGAGCCTGCATTGCAGGCGACCCTTCCTGGCACGCTGGTAGCGGGCCGGCTCCGCACCCGTATGCCGTTCTCACTTAGAGGAAATGCGCTCGAACGGCATACGGGCACGGCGCCGGCTGCTGGAGTGGCGCGCTACTGTATGGACACACGTCCGTTGAATGCATGAACGACATCGACGACAGAATTGCTGCGGGCGTTGCGACGCTCGGCCAGGTGCTGCCGAACGGCGCGTCCGGGCAACTCGCGCGACTCCTGTCCGAGCTCGAGCGCTGGAACAGGCGACTGAACCTGACAGCGATACGCGACCCGCGGGAGATGGTGAGCGCACACGTACTCGACAGCCTGGCGCTGCGCCCGTATCTCGAAGGCACACGGGTACTCGATGTGGGCACCGGTGCCGGGTTCCCCGGCCTGCCACTGGCAATTGCGGAACCGCAGCGTCAATTCCTGTTGCTGGACAGCAATGCGCGAAAAATTGCTTTTGTTAAACATATGATTGCCGATCTCGCGCTCGGCAATGTCACAGCGATCCAGGCGCGTGTGGAGGATCTCACGGCCGACCGGCTTTTTGATACCGTGCTCGCCCGCGCCCTGGCAACGCTGGTTCGGATCGTCGAGCTTTGCGCTCACCTCGTAGCTGAAAACGGTGTACTGTTGGCAGCGAAAGGCAAGTATCCGGCCGAAGAGCTGGCAGACCTGAAAAAACCTCCGGCTGACTGGGATTTCCGTGTGATCGAACTGCAAGTACCCGATTTGCCGCCGCAATCGCGACACCTTGTGAAACTGCAACGGACGGACAGGTCATGACTCGTGTCATAGCGGTCGCCAATCAGAAAGGCGGGGTGGGCAAGACTACGACCTGCGTGAACCTTGCAGCGTCGCTTGCGGCCACTCACCGTCGCGTGCTGCTTGTCGACATGGATCCGCAGGGCAATGCCACCATGGGTTGCGGCATCAACAAGATGGAGCTCGAGCGGACCACCTGCGATGTCCTGCTCGGTGAAGCGACCGCTGCCGATACCATAATTTCGGCCCCGGAAGGGGGATTCGCCGTATTGCCGGCCAACGAAGACCTGACGCTTGCGGAAGTCAGGTTGCTGCAGGAACTCGGGCGGGAGATGCGCCTTCGCCAGGCGCTGGGGCCGGTCAGGGGTCTCTATGATTTCATCCTTATCGATTGTCCGCCGTCAATCAACATGCTGACGGTCAACGCGCTGACCGCGGCCGACGGTGTCCTCATCCCGATGCAATGCGAGTATTACGCGCTCGAGGGACTGAGCTCGTTGCTGAATACCATCGAGCAGGTGAAGAACTCTGTGAATCCGGACCTCGAGGTGTACGGCTTGCTGCGCACGATGGTCGATCCCCGTATCAACCTGTCGAATGAAGTGTCCGACCAGCTGCTCGCACATTTCAACGATAAGGTGTTTCGCACGGTTGTGCCGCGCAACGTGCGGCTTGCCGAGGCCCCGAGCTTCGGCAAGCCGGTGCTGTACCATGACAAGACTTCGCGAGGAGCCCTCGCCTATCTCGCGCTTGCGGGCGAAGTACTGCGGCGGGAAGACGAGCGTTTGTCGGCAGCGGGCTAGCAATTGACGAAATACATGGATCACCACGCACGATGAACAAGAAGAAACGACTGGGCCGCGGCCTCGATGCGCTTTTGAGCAAGCCTGTAACCGAAATGACGGTCTCCGGCAGCGTTGTCGACGGGGCTCTGAAGAACATCCCGCTCGAGCTGTTGCAGCGTGGCCAATACCAGCCCCGCGTCGACATGCGCCAGGACACGCTGGAAGACCTGGCGAGTTCCATCCGTTCACAGGGCGTGGTCCAGCCCATCGTGGCACGGCCGTTGCCCGGCAAGACCGGTGCGGCCCAGCGCTATGAAATCATCGCAGGTGAGCGTCGCTGGCGTGCGGCGCAGATGGCGGGACTGGCCGAAATTCCCACGGTCATACGCGAAGTGGCTGACGAAGCGGCCATCGCCATGTCTCTCATCGAAAACATACAGCGGGAGAACCTGAACCCGCTCGAGGAGGCCAAGGCGCTCGACCGGCTCATCCGTGAGTTTCACCTCACTCACCAGGAAGCGGCGGATGCGGTCGGCCGGTCGCGGGCGTCGGTCAGCAACCTGCTTCGCCTGCTCGAATTGTCCGACAAGGTGAAGCCCATGCTCGAATCCCGGCAGATCGAAATGGGTCATGCGCGGGCATTGTTGTCGATTACGAACCCGGTCCAGCAATTCGACGCAGCGCGTCAGGTGGTGAAGAAGGGATTGTCTGTTCGCGAGACGGAGCAACTCGTACGCCGCATCATGACCGGACAGGGCTCGGCGAAGAAACCGGCGGTAAGCGCTGCGCCTTCCGCGGATATACGTCGTCTCGAACAGGAAATTTCAGAGAAGCTGGGAGCCAGGGTGCACCTCGACCACTCGGGCAAGGGCTTCGGCAAGCTGATCATCAGCTACAACAGTCTCGACGAGCTCGACGGCATACTGCGGCACATCAAATAGACCAGAACTATTTGAGATTGTCTTTTTCCCATGCGCGCACCCTGGCACGGGCGGCGTCAAACAGCTTTTCGTAGTTGCCCTTCAACAATTGCTCCCGGGTCCCGTCATCGAGCCGCTCGAGGAGTGGCGCGTAGAGCGCATGGATTTTGAGGTAGGTTTCCCGGTCGGGCGGTGCGACCTCGTCGGTGCCGAAGAGAAAGCGATCCGGGTGGCGGTTGATCAGCTCCGCTGCGACAGCGATTGCCTCCGGGCTCGCGACCAGGTACTTCGCGGTTGCGGTCCAGGAGAGATCGACATAAACGTGCGCCAGCTCCGGGTCGCTCAATGCGCGATCCATTATGGCGGCCATGTCGTTGACCGGGTGGACGACGCGGCCCAGGCCCATATGCGCCCAGATGACCGTGGCCCGAGGATGGCGGCGCAGAAGAGCGCCGAGCTGTCGGGCTGAATATGGATCCTGCCCGGGCCTCGGGAACGGCATGTCGATGTCGTTGTGAAGGATCACCAGGAGTCCCGTTTCCGCGGCAAGCTCCAGGATCCGGTCCAGTGCCGGGTCGAGCAGGCTCGCAGGCCCCCCTGCGGTCTTTGCCGAGACAAATTCCTTGTGAATCGTGAACTCACCGATACCCGTGAAAACCCCGGGATAGGTCGCGAGCACGCGGCGTATGTGATCGACTGCATACATGTCGGCGGGGTTGAACCCCGTGATCATGGGGTCGAAACGAGCGCGATCCTTTTCGGGCAGCGACAGGTAAGCCGTGGCGATCGCCGCGTCAGTGAAAGAGTAGTAGTACAGGGGCGCATCGGTCTGTGCGTAAGTCACCGGCGCGAAGTCGCCGGTATTCGAGTAGTCCCAGGCCTGTTGCAACGGGATGCCGAAAATCGCCACGCGGCCCACGGTGTCGCCCATGATCTCGAGGAAGTCCTGAATGTCCAGGCCCTCCTGTACGTAATTGGTCAGGTGAAAATGCGCATCGTGCAGCAGCGGCCCTGTAACGCCGGATTGCGCAGCAACCGGCCCCGGAACTGTGAAAGCCATGGACAGCAACAGGATCCCCGCGCCGCACCGGGCCCTGCGATTTTCACTGCCTGATATTCCATTCGGTTCTATCATCTGCCACACCCCCTTCGTGGCCGCGATTCGGAGCCGGTCCTGCCCTGTGTTAAGGATCATGCAGGGCAGTAATCCGGGGCGTACACGAGCAGCTATTGTGACAGTTTGCGCCCGCGCGGAAAGTACGGATGTGAAATTTGCCTCCGGCTGTATATGATTCAGCCAGTCAACGTCTTGGAGGAAAATTGATCATGCTGCGAACAGGCTTTCGGTGTTGGGTCATTATCGTTGGGGCCGCGCTGCTCTCCGCACCCGCATGGGCCGGTGGGCGCCCTGACGACTCGTCGCGTAGCTGGTTCGGGCATGTCGCCGGCGGTTGGGCATTTCCGAGCGGCGATACGGGCGATGTCTTGGATGACAACTGGACCATCAATGGCGGCGCGATGTACTGGCCGTCGGACTGGCCGGTCGGTATCGTCATCGACGGCGCGTGGGTTGACTTCGACCTGACCAGCAGTGCCATCCGGGCGATAAACGATGCCATCGACCAGGACCCGAATAACGACGGGTCCATCAGCGGCGGCGGTGCCGACGCCTGGTCCCTGAGCGTCAACGGCATCTGGGGTCCCGGCAGTGCCAGCGACGGTTTCTACCTGACCGGCGGCGTGGGTTGGTACCACGTCGGTGCCGAAGTCACGCAGGACGGCCTGGTTTACTATCCCCCGTTCTGCGACCCGTGGTTCTGGTGGTGCTATCCGGGTGGCGTAGGACCCGGCACCTTCATCGTCGGCAGTGTTTCTTCGGACGAGTTCGGCTGGAACCTGGGCGCCGGTTACAGCTTTGACACGGCCAGCGGCCAGGTTTTCATCGAAGCCAAGTTTCACCAGATACAGTGGGAAAGGAAGAACATCGAATACATCCCGCTGACCATTGGTTTCCGCTGGTAACCCGCTTCCGCTCCATCCGACCCGGGGGTGCCGGCCCCGGGCGGCTAGCCGTTTTTCGACGTCGCTGCCGCTGCCTGCGGTGACACCCCTTCGGTGACCCACGACACGAGCAGGGTGTAAGTGACCGCGAGCAAAACCGGGCCGATGAAGAGCCCGACGATGCCAAAACCGATCAATCCGCCGATGACACCGGCGATGATCAGCAGCATGGGCAGGTCGACGCCGCGACGAATCAGGATCGGTTTCAGGACGTTGTCTGCGACGGCCACGATCACGGTAAACACGACCAGCACGCTGCCCCACACAAAATTGTCCGTCCAGAACAGCCACACGATGGCAGGGACGAGCACCGGCAGAGGGCCAAGCTGAGCTATGCAAAGCACGAAAATAATCGCAAGCAGCAACCCGGCCCTGGGCACTCCCGCAAGCCACAGGCCGGCACCGGCGATCATGGACTGGACCAGCGCGGTGACCACCACACCGAAGGCCACACCCCTCAGGGCCTGACCCGCCAGCTGGATCGTGCGCTCGCCGCGCTCCCCACCGATCCTTCGGCCGAACAGGAGCACACCCCGACCGGCCTGTTCACCGCTGGCATAGAGTATGCCGACCAGGATGACCGTGAGCAGGAAATGCACGACGACCATGCCGAAGCTGCCCGTCAGGGACAATACCCAACTGGCCGTGGTACGGGCATACGGCCTGAGCGCCTCGGTGACGGCTTCCGGGCCGCCGGCGGCGAATTCGGTCCACCGCTCGGCGAGACGGGCTCCTATCCACGGCAGCCCGCCTACCCAGGCAGGCACCGGCGGCAGGCCCTCGCTGGTCAGCGACCTTAGCAGCTCGGCGCTCCGGACCGCCGCATCGACCAGCACGGCGACGGCCAGCGCAAACGGCACTATGAAAACCGCCAGCATCACGATGGTCATGAACGCTGTGGCAGCGCCCCGCCGCCCCCCCATCCGCTTTTGCAGTCTCAGCAACATGGGCCAGGTGGCCACGACTATGGTGGTCGCCCAGATGATCGCGCTCAGGAACGGCAGCAGCGTCCACAGGCTGCCGCTGATCAGCAGCGCGATAATCAGGATGACCAGCATCGTGCGTGTGAGGTCGCTTTGGATTTGCGTTTGCATGGGGGCCTGCCCTGGTTTCCGGCGTCGCCGGAGAGCTGAGGGGCGTCATTGTAGCAATGCGGGAAATGCGAAGGAACGCGAATCCGCGGCGTGGCGATGGCTACAGACGAATTTTCCAGGTAAGTCCTGATTTATTC
>JAKEGN010000176.1 GCA_022615525.1 Woeseiaceae bacterium | reverse complement strand
GCGGCCTTCGAACACCGCCGTTACGACGAGGTCCGACCCTCGCACCATGTCGCCGCCGGCGAATACCTTCGGATTGCTCGTCTGGAAAGCGTGGCCCGTGCGGCTGACCTGTGCACGGCCGCCCGGCATGGTACGTATACCGAACTCGTCGAACCATTCCGCGGGACTCGGACGGAAGCCGAACGCGATGATCACGGCGTCAGCGGGAAGAACATGCTCGGTGCCCGGAACGGTTTCCGGCGGCAGGCGGCGGCCGCGTTCTGTCGGGGCGGGCCGTGTTTCGATCAGCTTCACGCCCTTGACCTGCCCGTCGCCGATGATTTCCAGCGGCTGCTGGTTGAACAGGAACCGCACACCCTCCTCGCGGCTGTTCGCCACTTCGCGCCGCGATCCCGGCATGCTCGCCTCGTCCCTGCGATAGGCGCAGCTTACGCTCACTGCTCCCTGCCGTATGGCCGTGCGGTTGCAGTCCATGCCGGTGTCGCCACCGCCGAGTACGACGACGCGTTTGCCGGAAAGATTCACGGGCTGCGGTGTGAGCGTTCTGTCGCCGGCCAGGTCTCCGAGTTCTTCATAGACGTTCGCCACCAGGTACGGCAGGGCCTCGTACACGCCCTGCAGGTGCTCGCCAGGTAAATCCCCTTTCACGGAGCTGTAGGTTCCCATGCCGAGAAACACCGCATCGAACTCGTCGATGAGCGACTGCATCGGAAGATCCACGCCGATACGCGTGTTCAGTACGAAACGGACGCCCATGCCCTCGAGTATGGACCGGCGTATCCGCACGACGTCTTTCTCCAGTTTGAACGGCGGTATGCCGAAAGTGAGCAAACCGCCGATCTCGGGGTGTGCATCGAAAACGACGGTGCGTATGCCATTGCGCGCCAGCACATCCGCCGCCCCGAGGCCTGCGGGCCCTGCCCCGACTATGGCGACGCGTTTCCCCGTGTCTGTGACGGATGACATGTCCGGCCGCCAGCCCCGCTTGAACGCTTCGTCGCTGATGTACTTCTCTATGCTGCCGATACTCACCGCACCGAAACCGTCATTCAATGTGCATGCGACTTCGCACAATCGATCCTGCGGACAGACACGACCGCAGATTTCCGGCAGCGAATTGGTCTGGTGGGACAATTCCGCTGCCTGGAAGAGTTTTCCTTCCTCGATCAGCTTCAGCCAGTCCGGAATGTAGTTGTGCACCGGGCACTTCCATTCGCAATAGGGATTGCCGCAAGCGATGCAGCGCCCGGCCTGGCTGGCCGCGTCGGCGCCGTCGTAGGAACCGTAGATCTCGCCGTAATGCCGGATGCGCACTTCGACCGGCTGCTTCTCCGGATCGCGTCGCGGCACTTCGAGGTACTGCAGCGGGTGTTTCGACATGGTCAGGCCGCCTGTCGCAGCGATTCGATCAACGATCCGAGCTCGGCTGCCTTCGGTTTGACCACCCAGAACTTCGGCAGGAACGTCCGGTAGTCATCGAGTATGGCCCGCCCCCATGCACTCTCCGTGTGGTGTACGTGCTCCATGATGAGCGACCGCAAGTGGTGCAGGTGCACTTCCATGCTTTCCGACGCAATGCGGTGTATGTCGATCAGTTCGTGGTTGTACAGATCCACGAAGTCGCGGTCGAGATCGAGTACGTAGGCAAAACCGCCCGTCAGTCCCGCACCGAAATTGACGCCGCTACGGCCGAGGACGACCACCACGCCGTCGGTCATGTATTCGCAGCAGTGATCCCCCACGCCCTCGACGACAGCGGTGGCACCCGAATTGCGTACGGCGAAGCGCTCGCCGGCCTGGCCTGCCGCAAACAGCTGTCCTCCCGTGGCGCCGTACAGGCAGGTATTGCCGATGATCACGGTGTCCCGCGCAACAAAACCCGCGTCCCGGGGCGGCCGGATCACAAGGCGCCCGCCGTTCATCCCCTTGCCGACGTAATCGTTTGCATCGCCGGAAAGGTGAAGATTGAGGCCGCAGACATTCCAGGCGCCGAAACTCTGGCCGGCCGTGCCGTCCAGCATGACGTCCAGCGTGGCCTCACCCATGCCGGCATTCCCGTAACGGCGCGCAATCTCTCCGGATATGCGCGCACCGATGCTGCGATGGTGATTGCGCACATCGAAAGCGAAGGTGCCGCCAGCGCGTTTCTCGATCCAAGGCAACATCTCCTCAAGCATGCGCTCGGCGAGTTCACCGCGATCGAACGGCTGGTTGTTCGGATCGGTGCAGAATTGCGGCCGGTCAGGCGCGAGCCCGTTGGTCGAAAGGATCGGTTTGAGGTCCAGTTGTCGTTGCCGGCGGGTTACGCCGGGTTGGATTTCGATCAGGTCCACGCGTCCGATGATGTCCTCGAGGCGCCGCACGCCAAGTTCGGCAAGGCGCATCCTCACCTCTTCCGCAACGAAGCGGAAGAAGTTCATCACCAGCTCCGGCAAGCCCGTGAAGTGCTGTGTGCGCAGCACCTCGTTCTGCGTCGCCACACCGGTTGCACAGTTGTTCAGGTGACAGATGCGCAGGTACTTGCAACCCAGCGCCACCATCGGCGCGGTACCGAAGCCGTAACTCTCGGCGCCGAGCATCGCCGCCTTGATCACGTCGAGACCGGTTTTAAGTCCACCGTCCGTCTGCAGCCTCACCTTGTGTCGAAGTCCGTTGCTGCGCAGCACCTGGTGCGCTTCCGACAGCCCGAGTTCCCAGGGGCTGCCGGCGTACTTGATCGAACTCAGGGGACTCGCACCCGTGCCACCGTCATACCCCGAGATCGTGATCAGGTCGGCGTAAGCTTTGACGACACCCGCGGCGATCGTGCCCACCCCGGGCTCCGCCACAAGCTTTACCGAAACCAGCGCCTGCGGATTGACCTGTTTCAGGTCGAAGATCAGCTGTGCCAGATCCTCGATCGAATAGATGTCGTGATGCGGCGGCGGCGAAATCAGGCCGACTCCGGGCTTCGCAAAGCGCAGGCGGGCAATCATGTCGTTCACCTTGTGGCCCGGAAGTTGCCCGCCTTCGCCGGGCTTCGCACCTTGCGCGATCTTTATCTGGATGACTTCGGCATTGACCAGGTATTCGGCTGTCACGCCGAAACGCCCGGAAGCGATCTGCTTGATGCGCGACATTCTTTCGGTTCCCTGGCGTCGTGGGTCCTCGCCGCCTTCACCGGAGTTGGAACGCGCGCCGAGCCGGTTCATTGCGATGGCGAGGGCCTCGTGCGCCTCTGGCGACAACGCACCAAGCGACATCCCGGCGCTGTCGAAACGCGACAGGATGTCCTCGACCGGTTCCACCTCTTCCAGCGGCACGGGCGGTCCGGCCGGCACGGTGCGAAACAGGTCCCTCAGGGTTGCGACAGGCCGCTCGTTGACCAGCTTTGCGTAGTCGAGATAACGATCGAAATCACCGCTGCGCACCGCACCCTGCAGTGTCCCTATGACATCGGGGTTGTAGCAGTGGTACTCGCCGCCGTGTACGTACTTCATCAGGCCGCCCTGGTTAAGCGGCTCGCGGGGCTCCCAGGCCGCTTTTGCCAGCATGCGTTGGTCCTCGGCGAAATCTTCGAATTTCGCTCCCTGGATGCGGCTGGCGGTGCCCCTGAAGCAGCGCGACACGATCTCGTCGTGCAGCCCGACGATCTCGAACAACTGTGCGCCGCGATAACTGGACACTGACGATATCCCCATCTTCGACATGATCTTGAACAGGCCCTTGCGAATGCCGCGGCGATAACTGCGACCGAGCTGCTGATGCCTGTCCACGCTGCCGCGCGCAGCGAGGTCGTGCAGGCTCTGGTACACGAGGTAGGGATAGACCGCCGTGGCTCCGTAGCCGATCAGGCAGGCAAAGTGGTGTGGATCGCGGGCAACTGCCGTCTCGACAATGATGTTGGCCGCGCAGCGCAGGCCCTTGCCGACCAGGAAATGATGTACCGCGCCGGTCGCCAGCAGCGCGTGCACGGGCAGCAGTTCCTTTTTGAGGTAACGGTCACTCAGCATCACGATCAGCTTGCCGTCGCGCACGGCCTGTTCCGCCTCCGAGCAAATCTGGTCGAGAGCTTCCTGCACTGAGAGCTCTTTCGGCCGGTTGAGGTCGATGAAGGCATGGCTGTCGGCGAACATCCCCCGGCCGAGCAGCTGGCGCAATTTCCTTTGCGACAGCACGGGCGAGTTCATGACGATGTGACGCGCATGCTCCGGCCCGATGTCGAACAGGCTGCTTTCGCGCCCTATATTGGTCTGCAATGACATGACGATGCGTTCACGCAGCGAATCGATCGGCGGGTTCGTCACCTGTGCAAACTGCTGGCGGAAGTAATCGAACGGGGAGCGGATCTTCTGCGAAAGCACCGGCATCGGCGTGTCATCGCCCATCGAACCGACCGCCTCCTGCTCTGCCTTGGCGAGCACGCTCACCACTTCGCCCAATTCCTCGCGCGTCAGGTTGAACATCTTCTGGTAGGTCGCCAGCGTGTCCTTGTCCATTGGCTCTGCGGCGATATGCCTGTCGACCAGTTCGGAGTCGAGGTAGCGCACGCCCTCGCGCAGCCACTTCTTGTAGGGTGCCCGCGCCGCCAGGTTTTCTTCGATCTCGGCGTTCTCCAGCAGTACGCCATTACGCAAATCGACGGCGAGCATCTCGCCGGGCCGCAGTCGTCCTTTTCTTACGACATCCGACGGGCTGTAGTCGTAAACACCGATTTCCGACGCGACGGTCAGGTGCCGGTCTTTCGTTATGACGTAGCGCGCCGGCCGCAGCCCGTTCCGGTCCAAACAGCAGGCGGCATAGCGGCCATCCGTCAGCACGATGCCCGCCGGTCCGTCCCAGGGCTCCATCTGCAGATCGTAGAATTCGTAGAACGCGCGCACGTCAGGATCGAGCGAGTCCATCGCCTGCCAGGCGGGCGGAATCAGGATGCGCATGGCCTGCAGCACATCCATGCCCGCGGCGCGAAACACTTCCAGCATGTTGTCGAGGCTCGACGAGTCGCTGCCCGTCAGGGAGACGATCGGGTCGAGATCCGAAATGTCGGGAAGCTTGTCCGAGCGAAAATTGGCCGTACGCGCGATGGCCCAGTTCCGGTTGCCCTGGATCGTGTTGATCTCGCCGTTGTGCGCGAGGAACCGGAACGGTTGTGCGAGGCGCCACTGCGGAAGCGTGTTGGTCGAGAATCGCTGGTGGAACAGGCACACGGAACTCGCCATGGCCGGATCCTTCAGATCCGGGTAGAAATCGGCCAGCGCGCCCGGCATGAACATTCCCTTGTAGCTGGTCGTGACCGAGGACAGGCTGGCGACGTAGGCAGTTCGGTCACTGTCCCCGAACTGTTTTTCGGCCCGGCGTCGCGCCAGGAACAAAGCTCGGTTGAACGTGCCCCGCTGCATGCCGGCCGGCGCATTCACGAATACCTGCTCGATATGCGGCATGGTCTGCAGGGCCTGCTCTCCGCAAACCGACGGCTCGACGGGCACCTCGCGCCAGCCGGCGACTTCGAGTCCCGTCCGCCGGATCGATTCGGTGATCGTGTCGCGGCTGCGGTTGGCGATCGCCGGATCCCGGCTGAGAAACACCATGCCCACGGCAAAGCGTTGCGCAAGATCGAAGCCAAGCTCGGCTGCCCTGAGACGAAAGAAATCATCGGGCTGTTTCATGAGCAGGCCACAACCGTCACCGGTCTTGCCGTCGGCTGCAACGGCTCCGCGATGGGTGAGCCGCGTCAACGCAGCAATGGCGGTCTCGATCACCCAGTGGCTCGGTGCATCGTCGAGGTTTGCAATCAAGCCGAATCCGCAGCTGTCTCGCTCGAAAGCCGGATCGTGGAGACCGATTGTCGATGCTTCGCTCATGCAGTTCCGCTGCGCGTACCGGGTACGCGGCCCAATGGAATCATCCAATGAAGAGACGCCGATGCGTCAAAAATTGTTGGGCCGCACGGTGGCTGGAACTGTGCCGACGAGGTTCGGACAAATTTGTCGATTGACCTGATTGTCTTCCGTGACGGCCCGGAGCTTCGAGTATATGACAGCGCGCGCTGTAATCTAGGCGTGTTGCACGATTATCGGTGCAATGCGCCAATTTGGGTCGCGCGATGTGCCATGTTGGTGCAGATCACCGCAAAAAGGTGCCGTCCCATAATTGAGCTCAGGACAGTCACCGGCTGTCGTGCCCTGCTAAGTCGCTAAATAGACCCGGCACCATTTTCCAGCCTACGCAGGCCGACCGGGCATCAACGGGGGCAGGCCGTCCATTTCATGCTGTTCCTTTTCGCCGGACAGCACGGCAAATGAGCGCAGCGCCTTGGCCATGCGCTCGCCGTCCCAAGGCGTGTTGTGTGGCCCGTAACTCGCATTGCATAGGACACGTAATTCCTTTGCCAGCGGGTCCGACACGCGCGTGGCGAGTTCACCGATGCTGCGCGGTGCGCCACTCGTCCATTGCAACCGACTCCAGGCGAGCAAGGCTTCCTTGACTCGCGCCGCGTCGCCTTCGAGGGCGGCTTTTCTCGCCGCCTTGAGAAATTTCGCCTGTTGCTTGTGCAGCGGCGGCTCGTCCACCTCGCGCGGCTTGCGTTCCGGACGGGAACTGAGCCACCACGCCACGACCGTCATGACCCAGAGCGCTGCCAGTCCCATGCTGACCTGTTGCCACAGCTTGCTTTGCACAACCACCGTTACGTCGGGGCTGTCGGCCGCGGCTTCGACAAGCTCGGGCACCGGCGGCGGCACCGGCAAAGCGTTGGCCGAGGGCAGTATGTTGACGGTTGCACCGGGCAGCGTCGCCACTTCCCACACACCGCTGTCGATGTTCCACCACGGAAGTTTCAGTTCCGGAATCTCGACCGTGCCCGGTGTTACACCGATCATTGCATACTGGTCCTTGCGCGAGGCGAGTATGCCTTTCGGCACCGCCGCATTCCGCAACTCCGGTTTGTCCGGGTAGACCTTGATGCTGTCCGATACCGTCGGCTCGATCACCGGGATTTGCGTCTCGAGCTGGCCGAGCGCCGTGACCGTAATGTGCCGCGTAACCGGTTCGCCGGCCGGCAGGTTGTCCGGCGGCCGCGACCAGGCCTGGCTGAGTTCCACCGACTTCGCCGGGAACCAGGCGGCGTGCGGGAAATCGGCCGGTGGCGGCGGAATCGGGCTCACCAGTACGTTGATCGGCTCCGATTCGAACACCTTGCGTCCGGTAATGCGATTGTCGCGCAACACACGCGCCTCGAATCGTGCAGGCATAATGTTCAGCTCGCCACTTTCCTGCGGGAAGAGTGCGTACACACGCTCCACCACGTTGTAGGCCTTGCCGTTCAGGATCGAGTCGTAACTGCGCTCCTCGCCCGCCAGTTCCTTCAGCACCTCGACACCTTCGACGCTCAGGTCACTCAGCCTCGGCTGCCTCGTTGCGACGGCCCGATACACTTTTACGGTGTAGAGAATCTGCGCCTGCACGAAGCTTTCCGTGTGATCGACTTCGCTGGTAACGAAGATGTCCGCTTCACCGGGCAACACGTCGGCCTGTGGCGATACAGTGATGCGCAAGGGATCGCTTTGCTCGGCACCGACTATGACCGGCGGAATCGTGAGTTCGCCGTCGTGTTTTGCCATCAGCATGTAAGTCCAGGTGCGGCTGCGTGAAATCTGCCCGTTCACTATGGTCGTGTTGCTCAGCTGGCTGGTGGAACCTATGAAGAAATCCTGTTCCAGCGCGCTCACGTCCGGCACGGTCTCGATCGCGGAATCGACGATCACTTTCAGCGTGAAGGACTCGTTGAGTTCCACTTCGTCACGATCGACGCTGGCAATGACCGCAGCAGCCGACCAGCCCGGCAGGCCGAGTGCCAGGATTATTAACGCCGCGCCAAGAAAACGGTGCATCGCCGCTACCATGGTTCCACCTCATCGTCCGGCCACAACGGATTGCCGTCCTGGTCGCGTTCCATGCGCTGATACTGGTACTGGAATTTTCGCCGCAACAGGCCGCCCGGGTCGTTGGGAATGCGCCGCAGCCATTGTTCCATGGCCTGCTGCTGTTCCTGCATGCGCCGCATCTGCTCGGCTTCGGCCTGGCTCATGGCCCGCTCGCTTTCGGCTTCGCCCTGCTGCTGCTCGGCTTCCTGCGCGGCGCGTTCCAGTTCCCGCTGCATCGCCTCGAGGTCCTCCTGGCTCATCTCCTCGTCGCGCACCGAGGACTCGCCATCCTGGTTCTCGCTGCCCGCCTCGCCCGCCGAGCCTTCCTGTCCCTGCTGTTCGGACTGGCTGTCGGTTTCCGATTGCTGCGCACCGCCGCCTTCGTTTTCCGATTGCTGTCCGCCCTGCTGGTCGTTCTGTGAATCCTGTTGCTGCTGCACGATGTCTTTCAGCAGGTCGCGGTTGTAAATCGCATCCTCCATCTCCGGATCGATCTCGAGTGCCTGCTCATAGGCATCGATGGCCGATTCGAACTGGCCCAGGCGCGCCAGCGCATTGCCGAGATTGTAGAGGCTCTCGACATCCTCGCCGTCGGCGAATCCCGCCGCGCTGCCGCCGTAATCACCCGCCCGGTAACTCGCGACCGCGCGCCACGACGGATCCTCGAACAGCGCGGCCGCATCGGCGGCATTGCCAGCCTCGAGTTGCCGTTGCCCCTGCTGGTCTCTGTTCCGCCACAGGTCCTGCCAGTCGAACGCCATCGCATCCTCCGGCAACGGCAACACGAACAGCAAGAGAACGATAACCAGTCCGCGGCGAAACGCGAGTGCCGCGAGCGGCAGCAATGGCAGCAGGAGCCACGGTCCTTCCTCGCGCCACTGATCGGTGGAAAGCGACTTGCCCGACTCGCTGGCATCGGCGACCTCGCCGGACAGCAGCATGTCGATATCGCGATCGTCCGCCGTCAATGCTGTGTACCGGCCGCCGCCGGCCGATGCGAGTCGGCGCAACCCTTCCATTTCCAGTTTGGGTACCGCGATATTGCCGGAACGGTCGGTAACGAATCCTCCGCCTGCTTTCGGAATGGGCGCACCCTGCAGCGTCCCGACACCGAGGACCGACAGTGTGTACCCCGCATCGCGGAGTTCGCTCGCCGCACGCTCCGCGGCGGGACTGGATCCACCGTCCGTGATCAGGAGTACTTCGCCAAAACCGACGCCGGCCTGCTCGAGCAACTGCCGGCCTTTTTCGATCGCCGCCGGCGGGTAGCTGCCACGGCTCGGCATGATGTCCGAGCTCAGGCTGTTGACCAGTGCCGCCACGGTATCTGCATCCGTGGTGAGCGGCGTCACCGTGAACGCGTTGGCCGAATACACGACGAGCGCCGTTTGGCCGCTCTTCCGGCGTTCCAGGATATCGAGGATTTTCAGTTTGGCGCGCGTCAGGCGACTCGGCGTCAGGTCCTGCGCATCCATGGAATACGAGAGATCCAGCGCAATGACGATGGCCTGCTCGGAACGAAACACCGGTTGCTCGACACGGTTCCAGCTCGGGCCGGCCATCGCCAGTACGGCGAGCATCCCGGACAACAGCAACAACCACCAGCGATGACTCAGCCCCTTCGCCTGGTTGCCTACCAGTACATAGGGCGCGAGCAGCGGATCGACAATGCGTTGCCAACTGCCGGGCGCAAGTTGCCGGCGCGCCAGTGCGACGGCCAGCAGGATGACCGCGGGAATGCCCCACAACCATTCCGGGCGCAGGAAATGAAACTCAGCGGGCATGCGCTTTCACTCTTGCGAGGCGGCCGAATCGCAGGCCCGCGAGCAGGTTCATCAACGCGAGAAAGCCGGCAAGCGCGATGGCACCGCCAAGCGGCCAGTAATAGAGCGACTTCACAGGGCGGAAGCCGGCCTCCGGTTCGGCGACCGGTTCCATCTCGTCCAGCAACCGGTAGATCTCCTGCAAACCGGCTGTATCCTTTGCGCGGAAATAGCGGCCACCGGTCATGTCCGCAATGCGGGTCAACGTTTCTTCGTCGAGGTCAGCGGAAGGGTTGACGCGCCGCAGCCCGCCGGTGATCGACGACACCACCATCTGTTCCGCGCCGATGCCGATAGTGTAAATGCGCAGGCCGATCTGCTGCGCAAGTTCCGCCGCTTTGAGCGGATCCACTTCGCCCGCGGTATTGGCGCCGTCCGTCAGCAGCACCAGCACCTGCTCTCCCGCTTCCGCGCCCTGCTCGTGTATGCGCTTCACCGCCAGCGTGATGGCGTCGCCGATTGCGGTCTTTTCGCCGGCCAGCCCGATGAATGATTCCAGCAGCAGGATGTTCACGGTCTCGCGATCGAGAGTCAGCGGCACCTGCAGGTAAGCGCGCTCGCCGAAAAGTATGAGGCCGATGCGGTCACCTTCGCGGCGCCCGATGAAATCGCTCGCCACTGCCTTGGTCGCAGTCAGGCGATCGACACGGCGATTGCCGAGTTCGAAATCCTTCGCGTCCATGCTGCCGGAGAGATCGACCGCCAGCATCAGGTTGCGGCCAGAGACCGGCACGTCGAGTTCGTCGCCAATGCGTTGCGGCCTTGCGGAAGCGAGCACCAGCAGGATCCAGGCAACGACAGCAACCCAGAATCGCCAGTTCAGCAATTGCTCCACTTCCGAGCGTTCGTTCAGCACCGAGAAGCCGCGAAAACTCGGCACCTTGAGGCCTGCCTCCCGCGTGCTGACGACCGGCGGCAGCAGCTTGCGCAGCACAAATGGCAGCGGCAGCCACAGCAGCATCCAGGGCCAGGCGAGCGACCACATCAGGCGCCCACTCCTTCCAGAGGTGTCTTCAGCCTCGCTCGAACGGTATCGATCATCGGAGCGATATCAGCCTCCGCGTCTTTGCTGTCTGTGCGCACATACGGCAATGAACCGATTCGCCGCCCGGGTCCGTTGGTGAAGGGCTTGCCTTCCAGTCCACGGTCCAGCCACTCGAGCCAGCTTTGCCCAGTCAGTCCCGCAACCTCGTCACGCGATGCATAGGCGAGCATCGCTCGGCGCAGCAACTGGGAAAGCTGCTTCGACAATGAAATTGCGTCCGCTCCATGCCGGTAATCGTTTTGAAGTTTTCTCAATTCGCGCAACGCTATTCGCCGCGGCAGGTTCGACCGCCAGCGTTGCCATCCGCGATACAACAGGTACAGCAAACCGGTCACGGCCAGTACGATGAGGATCCACCAGCCCGGTGCGAGCGGCCACCAGCCGATCGCCTCGGGCAGGTGCAGATCGCGCAGCGGTATCTGTTCTGGATCCATGTGCGTCAGGCAACGCGCCGGCCAAGCGACTGCTGCAGGCTTTGCACCGGATCGTCGCGTGTCGAAAGTTGCATCAGGTGTACACCATAGCGCTGGCAGAAATGCTCCAGCATCGCGCGGCGTTCCTCGAAAACCTTGTAATAGTCGCGCCTCGCACCAGCCGCGTAGGTATCGATGGCCATCTCCGCATCATGGCTGACCAGGCGGTAATGGCCGGGTGGCGGCAACTCCTCTTCCAGCGGATCACTGATGAAGACCGCAAGCACCTCGTTGTGCCTTGCGATGCCGGCGAGATACGACTGCGCCGCACGTGAAAAGCCGACGAAGTCGCTGAGTATCACGACCAGGCTGCCGGGGCGCACGACACGGCGCAATGCAGCCATGGCCTGGGTGAGCGCCGGCTCGTCGGGCGGCGGCGGCGCATGTTCGTCCACCTGCCAGTCCGGGTGGTTGACGAGTTCGTGCACATAACGCAGCGCTGCCTGGCGACCGAGTTTCGGTTTCAGCTCGCGATGCACCTTGTCACCGAAGATCAGGCCGCCGAGCCGGTCGCCGCGATGATGTGCAGCCCAGGCGATCAGTGCCGCCGCATTGCTCGCGTGCACCGACTTGTACGCACCCTGGGTCGCGAAGTGCATATTGGATCGCAGATCGAGAACGATCAGCACCGGCCGCTCGCGCTCCTCGCGAAACAGCTTGGTGTAGGCCTCGGTGCTGCGCGCGGTCACGCGCCAGTCGATATTGCGCGGGTCGTCGCCGGGCTGGTACGGCCTCGATTCGTCGAACTCCATGCCGCGCCCGCGAAAATGCGAGACATACGCTCCTGCCTGCAGCGAGTTGACGCGCAATACGTCCAGCGCAATCGCGCGTGCCGGGCCGGCAAGGCGAATGAGCCCTACCTGGCTGACGCTGACGGGTGATGCATCGGCTTGTAGCTTGTCGTGTCTCACAATCGTGAACGTGCTGCCTAGGGGACGCCGACGCCGTCGAGTACGCCCTCGATGATCGTGTCGGCGATGACGCCGTCGGCCTCTGCCTCGAAACTGAGGACCAGGCGGTGCCGCAGTACGTCCGCCGCGACGGCCTGGATATCCTCGGGCCCCACGTAGTCCTGTCCTTTCAGCCAGGCGTGCGCTCGCGCGCTGCGGTCAATGCCCATGCAGGCTCGCGGGCTTGCGCCGTACATTACCTGCCCGTCGAGCGACGGATTGACCGCGCCGGGATCGCGGGTCGCGACCACGATGTTAACGATGTACTGCTCCAGTTCATCCGCCAGGTGCAACCGCAGTATGGCCTGGCGCGCTTCCATGATGGCGGCCTCCGGCAGTATCTCCGGCGGCTGGAACTGGTCACGCTTTCTCGATTTGGCTTCCTCCCGGTTCAGCACCAGGATACGGCGCTCATCCGCCGGCGTCGGGTAGCCGACCTGCACATGCAGCAGGAAGCGGTCGAGCTGTGCTTCCGGAAGCGGATAGGTGCCTTCCTGCTCGATCGGATTCTGGGTCGCCATGACCATGAACAACTCGGGCAGTGCGTAGCTTTTCTCACCGACCGTAATCTGGCGCTCTTCCATTGCCTCCAGCAACGCGGACTGTACCTTGGCCGGCGCACGGTTGATTTCATCGGCGAGTATCAGATTGTGAAACAGCGGGCCCTCGCGGAACACGAAGGTGCCTTCCTGGGGTCGATAGATCTCGGTGCCGGTCAGGTCAGCAGGCAGCAGGTCTGGTGTGAACTGCAGGCGGTGGAAGTCGCCTTCGATGCTTTCCGCCAGCACCTTGATTGCCCGCGTTTTTGCCAGTCCCGGTGCGCCTTCGACCAGCAGATGCCCGTCGCATAGCAGCGCGATCAGCATGCGATTGATCAGGTGCCCCTGGCCAATAATCAGTCGGCTGGCATGCGCCTCGAGCTGTTGAAATTGTTCTGAAAGGGTCATCAAGGACTCCGGCGGCAAAAACGGCGTGCCATTGTAGTGATGATGCGCAAGTAGTCCAAGCTGTTGCGGCTTGCCCAGGACTTATCCGGCGCCCGGAACGCCCTGTGACTATTGCTCATGTTGCCGTCCCGCCTGCCGTTTTGGGTAATATGGAGTCTCCTGTGACCCTTCGGACCGAATTACATTGCAAGAATTTTCCTGGGCCGGGTGCCGGGTGATACGCCGCGGCCCGACGGCCGTATTCCTGCTGCTGATGCTTGCATCCTGCAGCGAACCCGAAAGGGCTGCACAGGAAATCGTCGGTCCCTGCGGCAGCGATGGCGGGTTGCGTGCCGAGCTGTTCGGCGAAATCGAGGCCGCGATCCGCTGGCGGGCGGATGAGCTGAAGTGCGAGGGCATGCCGAGGCCGAACGCTGCAGGGGCGCGCCTGCGATTTTCCGGCCCTGTTACGAACGCAGGCGAACACGCGCAACTCGCGTTCATTTTCGGCATACCGGGTCTCGAGCGGGGCAAGGCGGCCAGGGAATTACCAACCAACGTCACGGTGATCGACGAGGGACGCGGTCGTTTTTTCTCCACCCGCGACACCGACTCCTGCTGGAGCGACATCGAGGGCCAGGAAGAGACTGCAAAGGCAAGCACCTACATCATCAGCGGCATACTCTATTGTGTCGCGCCGCTTGCCGAGCTCAATGGCAATGGAAGTGTCACTCTGACGGAAGTGCATTTCACCGGACTGCTCGACTGGAAGCCGCCGCAATGAGGTGCGTGCTGCTCGTGCTACTACTTCCGGCGCTGGCAGCAAGCAACGCCCTCGCGCAGGAATACAGTGTCGCTGACCTCGCTGCGGCATTTGACCGTAGCGTCGTCGTCATCGCAGCGAACCAGCACGCCTGCTACAGCTTCGAGGTGTTTATAGCGGTAAGCGAGACACAGAAACTGCGCGGCCTGATGCACGTGCGCGAACTGCCGCAGGATTACGGCATGCTGTTTATCTACGGCGACACAGCCATGCACTCGATGTGGATGAAGAACACCTACATTCCGCTCGACATACTTTTTATCCGGGACGACGGTACTGTCGCATCCATCGCCAGGCACACCGAGCCGTTGTCATTGCGCTCGATAAGATCGACGGAACCCGTCAAATACGTCCTCGAACTGAACGCCGGCGTCACCGAGCGCCTGGCCATCGATGCCGGCAGCGTGATGGTCGTGCAGTGATTGCGCGTCGCCTGCCCTGTAGGAGCGAGCAGTGCTCGCGACGCGATCCTGATCGCGCTGCACGCCGGCAATTCCATTCGCCGGCGACCTTGCAAAGCTGGCACTGCACCGGTATGCCCTTCTCACTCAGAAATCTTAATTCGCTCGAAGGGCATACCGGCGTATTGCCAGCCGGTGGCGGCGTGCAATGCCGGATTAGCATTGCGATGTCGCCGTCTACAGCACTGCGGCGATTGACTCCGCGAGGTAGGCGACGTTGTCTGCGGTGACGCCCGCCACGTTGATGCGGCTGGATCCCACCATGTACACGCCGTAGTCGCGCTTCAACCGGTCGACCTGCGCTTCCGAGATACCGAGAAAGGAAAACAGGCCATTGGCCCTCCTGATGTGGCTGAAATCGTGCCCTTTGGCGCTCACCGCGAGCGCGTCCACCAGCAGGCGCCGCATCGCTTTCAGCCGGTCGCGCATGGCATCGACCTCGCCTTCCCATTCCTTCCTCAGGGCGGCGTTGGCGAGGATGCGCCTGACGATGGCGGCGCCGTGGTCCGGGGGCATCGAGTACATCGTGCGGACGATGTTGTGCGCCTGGCTGCGCAGGATATCGCGGGCGTCCCGGTCGCGGCCGATGACGGACAGGGACCCGATGCGGTCCCGGTATAAAGCGAAATTCTTGGAACAGGACGCCGCAACGATCATTTCCGGCACGGCATCGAACAGCAAGCGCACAGGCCACGCATCCTGTTCCAGGCCTTCCGCGAGACCCAGGTAGGCGATATCGACAAACGGGACCAGCCGACGCTCGCTGATCAGCGTCGCGAGCTGCTGCCATTGCCTGCGATCGAGGTCCATGCCGGTGGGGTTGTGACAACAACCGTGCAACAGCACGAGGTCGCCGGCAGCAACGGACCCGAGTGTCTGCAGCATGTCCGCAAAACGTACCGTTTTGCTTTTCGCGTCGTAGTAGGGATAGGCCTTAAGTGTTAGTCCGGCCCCGCCGAGCAACGGCACGTGATTGGCCCAGGTCGGATCGGGAACCCACAATGTCACGTCCCGGCGCGCGCGCATGACCAACGCGGCTGCGACGCAAAGCGCACCGGAACCGCCCGGCGTATGCAGCGTGACGATGCGCTCGTGGTTTGCGTTCTTTGCACCGAAGATCAGTCCCTGCATCAGCTCGTTGAAGACCGGGTCGCCGCCGGAGCCGAGGTAGGTCTTGGTGTCCTGTTCCTCGAGTATCATCTTTTCCGCTTTCTTGACCGACGCAAGTATCGGCGTTTCGCCCTTTGCATTGCGGTAGACACCGACGCCGAGATCGATTTTCTTCGGTCTTGTGTCGTTCTGGTATTCGGAAATCAGACGCAGGATGGCGTCCGCCGGTTGCGCCTTCAGGTTCTCAAACAAGCGGGTTCTCCGTTCTCTCGGGGTGAAGGGTACTGCGACGCCATTGTACACAGCGCCCTGCAGCCTGCCGAAACACCGCTGTGTGCCAGCAACGATGCCGCGCGGATCAGAGCTGGTTCAGCGGTATCTTGAGGTAGGAAACAGCGTTGTCCTCGGGTTCCGGGACCGCGCCGGCACGAATATTCACCTGCAGCGCCGGGATGATCATGGCGGGCAGGGACAGCGTCCTGTCCCGCGCCTGCCGCAGCGCAACGAACTCCTCGCGGTTCCGGCTGCCGCCTATGTGGATATTGGACTGGCGCTGCTCGTCGATCGAACAGCAGTAGCGCATCTCCCGCCCCGCGGGTGGATAGTCGTGGCACAGGTAGAGCACGGTATCGGGCGGCAGCGAAAGGAGCGCCTGTATCGAGTCGTACAAACAGCCCGCGTCCCCACCGGGGAAATCACAGCGTGCCGTGCCGACGTCCGGCATGAACAGGGTATCGCCGATGAACGCGGCATCTCCTGCCACGTAAGTTACGCTGTCATTGGTATGGCCCGGCGTTTCAAGCACACGGCAATCGATCGTACCGATGGCGACGGTATCACCAGCACCCAGCAAGCGATCGAACTGTGAGCCCTTGATGCAGAACGGCGGCTTCAGATTGAACAGGCGGGCGAAGTTTTCCTGCACCTTGCAGATGCCCTGCCCAATCGCGATCTTTCCGCCGCAGCGCGACTTGAGGATCTGCGCGGCACTCAAGTGATCCGCGTGCGCATGCGTTTCGAGTATCCACTCGAGTTCGAGTTCGTTTTCATCGAGAAAGTCGCAAATGCGGCTGACCGGGGTTGCATTCGTTCTGCCTGAGACAGTGCACAACTCCAGCACCGGGTCGATGACGGCGGCTTTCGCCGTCGCCGGGTCGCTCACGATATAGGAGAGCGTGCCACTCGCGGTGTGATAGAAATGCTGGACCTCAGGCGTGGACATCAGGACTCGCGCGCATCCGCAGACTGCCTGCTTCAGGTTTTCTTTCCAGGCAAACGGCTCAGGATTCCGGCGCTAAGGAAAAGCCCCGCCGGGTGGCGGGGCTCGAACTCCTATCAGGCTTTCGGCGCCCAGACCGAACACCAGCCATTGGCATTCACGAGCTTGCCCGGGAAAATCTGGCACGGCCGCCAGGCATCGCCGTCGGCACCCTGCACCAGTGCACAATTCGAACAGCGCTGGTCCGCCGCCGGATTCGCGCGCGTCGCCGGATCGACGGTGCTCGAGTCATGCGTGTATTTCATCGACTTCCCTACCGGGTCGTCTTCGCTCAGGTGAGGCATGTCCTGTGCCTGCGCATCGGCACCCGGGCGAACGAAGCAGCCGGCCGCGGCAACGGCCGACAGCTGTATGAATTTGCGCCTTGCAATTTTGCTCAAGGGAATCTCCTGACAATTTTCTGGTGAATACGGTGCTGGATTCGTGCAGCGAATCGTACGTAGCGATTCGTATGTTAATTTGAATCGACACGAATCGCGATACTTGGAACTCCGGTCCGCGAGTTGTTGCGAATGGTTCGCATTTTCAAGACTGTTGCTTGCACGATCCTGCCAACAAGTATCGGCGTATTTTAGCCAGCCGAAGCTGAACGGCAGCAAAATGTGAGGCCTTTCACAAACAGCCAGCCGGAACGACTGGTGACTCCGCAACTGTTGCATAATGCCCAACCATGGTTGCCCGCGCCTCTACGGCGCAAAGAATCAACGGAACAAGAATCGGCCGTGACACTCTCGAGCGAGAAAATTCCTTTGAATCGCAACAGGTATCGCCGTACGGCGTTTGCACGCCTTCGCCTCGCGTTCGCTGGCGGGATGCTGTTGGCCGGTGCTGCAGCGGCAAACGCTGCGGATCCGCCGGCACACAGTTACACCGTGACCGTCGATTACGCGATGAGCCACCTGTGGGTGGAGGCGCGTTTCAGCGAACCGGTCGAAAGTGTTATTGCCAGGGCGCGCGATGCGGCGAGATACCTGGTCGACGTTCGCGGCTGTGAGGACACGAGCAGCATACGGATGCGGAACCGCCGCATGCTTCTGCCTGACGACGGCATCAGTTGCCTGAACTACACGGTCGATCTTGCACGCGCGGCCAAAGACAACCGGCAGAACAGAACATTGGGTGCCGGCAACGTCATCGTCTCCCCGTCGATCTGGCTGTGGCGG
>JAKEGN010000175.1 GCA_022615525.1 Woeseiaceae bacterium | reverse complement strand
TCTTGCCGACTTGAGACCTTCGTGGGCGTCGCTAACGATCAACTCCACACCGCACAGGCCGCGCGGTCCTTGAGGTCTGCCAGGAACGTTCGCCAGTGCACCTCGGCCTCCGAGAGCGAGACCGAGCAACCCAGGATGTCGCGGTTGCCTTGATCGTCAACGCCGCAAGCGATCAGCACCGCGGCATCCAGCACCTGGCCGCCTTGCCGGACTTTCTCGTAACGGGCATCCAGCACCAGGCAGGGATAGCGTTCCAGGTCACGGCAGCGCCAGGACTCGAGCAGCTCATCCAGCTCGGCGGCCGCACGTGAAACCTGCGTTGAGCTGATCTCGGTACCGCACAGCTCCTCGACGATCTTTTTCACCCGACGGGTCGAAACCCCTTGTACGTACATCTCGGCAATCGCCAGCAGCAAGGCCCGTTCCGCGCGCAGGCCACACGCTCCAGGCTCTGCGGATAAAACTCACTGTCGCGGGTCTGCGGCACTTTCAGCGGCAAAACTCCGAAGCGCGTCTTCATCGCCTTGTCTTTGCAGCCGTTGGCGTAGCCCGTGCGTTCCGCGCTGCGCTCATACGGCGCAGCCCCTAAGTGTTCGCTGCGCTCGGCCACCATCGCCGAGTTCAGCAAAACCGTCACCGCCTCGGCCAACCCGTCAAAACCATTCGTCTTCAACAGTTCCACTGCGCCAGCAGCAGAGTACTCAGCACCGAGTCAACCAGACACGGAGCAACTCAAGGCTGAGTTTTTACTCTCTATGATCGGCTCTGTTGCGATACACCTCGGTGTCCGGATGAAACGCAAACCAGGCGAACCAGAAAGCCTGCACTGTCGGCAGTTCCGCGCCATCTTCGCCCCAGGCGCTGGCGGTCTGGTTGGCATCATCGAACACGATTTCGATAAACCTGCCTTGAAATTCGTCGTCAATCCGGCCCGGCCCGCGAGACAGCTCTGCGAACGGATACGCTTTGAACCGGCCATCAATTTCAAGTCCCATGACAATTGCTTTTCTGGGATATCGATGGTCTTCAACTGCCACCGGAAAATAGAGGCGGCCATCCTGACCATAACCCGGGTACGGATTGACGTTGTAGTTGCGCTCATGGCCGGTTTTTGTCGACAGTACGCGCGAGTCCGGACGCCGAGCACGCCAGTCGCGCCATGTCGTATGCGTTACCGGCAGCGACTCAAGCATTTCGCCTTTCATAGGACCGGAAATCGCCTGGCGCCGAAGTTGCGACCAGAGCGATTCTGTTTGCCGGTCGTAGAGAAGGACATCGCTGTTGTACAGCAGGCCGGACACACCGAAGGTCATCGGGCTATTGCCGATCTTCGATGCGAATGCCATTCCCGAACCGCACAACGGACAATAGGTGACGACGATGGACTGTCCTCCTATAGTGTCGTTGACGATCTCATGAAAATTCAGAATTTTGACCGGATAGGCCTTTGAGATACCGTTGATGCTGACGCCGAGAACCCGATCTTCGGGATCCAGAAACGCCGCCTTGTCCGCCCTGACGAACTGCGGCTTATCGATGGAAGGGATGCCGTCCCGTGGTGGACCGCCTTTCAGTATTTCACTTCCCGGAACCAGCGCTCCGTCGATCCTGAATCCGTTGAGCTTTGCAGCCGCGAACGCTTGCGGCGATGCATACGACGCCAGAAGGACCGTCGCTGTGAGGAATAACCGGAGGTACCAGGGACGGTTTGTTCGCCAGATTGTCGCCATAATTTACTCCGTATCCGGGTTCCCTACATGGACAGGAACCGCAGATTGCCAATGCGGTCTGCTTACGACCTATGCATGAGAAAGACCTGAGGGGCTGCAGGCTTATTACGAGCTGGGCGGCCGCTTTATTGATCCTGTCCGCATGCGGCAGCACGCCGACGACCGATCTCGGTCGCTTGTACGGCACGCAGCTCGGTAATCGGGAGCAACCGCCGGTCGTTCTTATTCACGGTGCCTTGGGAGGCAGGTTAAGCAACTCTGTAAATGGCAAGGAAGTCTGGCCGGGATCGCTCGCCAAGATAATCTTCAGCGATTATGCAGATCTGAAGCTCGATATCGATCCGCAGAGTCTGACACCGAGAGATTCGACCCTGGTTGCCGACGGTATTGCGGTACAGGCGGGGGGCGTCGACTACTATGGCCGTATCCTGCAAACGCTGCAAAACGCCGGTGGCTATGTGCCGGGAGTGCCGGGAACTTCTGCGTTGCCGGGTGAGCGCCGCTATTACGTCTTTCACTACGACTGGCGTCAGGACAACGTGGCGTCCGCAAGGCAACTCGACGCATTCATTGAGCAGATTCGCGACGATTACATGCAGCCGTCGCTCAAAGTCGATGTCATAGCGCACAGCATGGGTGGCCTTATCGCGCGCTACTACATCCGCTACGGAACAGCGGACGTTCTGGACGACAACAATTTCCCGGTGACCCAGTATGGCGCCGACCGCATTCGCCGGGTGGTGTTGCTCGGCACACCTAATCTCGGCTCCATTGGCGCATTTCGAACGCTGATAAGGGGATACAAGATCGGACTGGGTACGATTCCGCCGGAAGTCGTCGCCACTTTTCCGAGCACCTACCAGGTGCTGCCTCACGCGATAACGAGCTGGTTTGTCACCATTGACGGGCGGCCGCTGAATCGCGACCAGTTCGATGCGGAAAATCTCTGGAAGCGATTCGAGTACTCGGTTTTCAGTCCGGAGGTTCAGGCGCGTGTACGGCGCAGCTTTGGCAATGAAACTGAGGCTGAAGCGTATATTTCGCTGCTCCAGCGATACTTCAGGAAACATATCGAGAGGGCGCGACGGTTCAGCTGGTCGTTGACGGTGCCCGTGCCGGACGAACGCATCCATTACATTGTCATGGGTGGCGATTGCATTCCGACACCAGCGCGTGTGGTCGTCGAGGAGCATGCCGGGGATTCCGTATTGCGACTTTCCCCGGGCGAGATTCGTTCGCCTCTGCCCGACATTGACTATAACCGGCTGATGCTCGAGCCAGGTGACGGAACGGTCACCAAGGCATCGTTACTTGCGCGCCAGACAACGGATCCGACCGTGGCGCGCCACGCTTACAGCAATTTCCCCGTCGATTACCCGATTTTCCTCTGCGAGCGACACAGCCAGCTAACCGGCAACCTGGACTTCCAGAATAACCTGCTGCACGCCCTGCTCAGCGTCGATCGTTGATTACATAGCGGAAGCATTTATCCCGGACGGCGTATGTAACCTTCTGCGCCGCAGCGGCAACAGAAGTCCAATCGGTCAGGAATAGATCGCCGACAGACCGAAGCGTGGCGACGCCGTACCGTCAGGAATAGCGGAATTGGCCGGAGCGCCGGCCTGCCGCCAGGGTGATGAGGCTCAAATTTTGCAAAATTACGCTGCTGCCGTAGCTGCGGGCATGCCAAAACTCGACCATGGAACCCGACCGGTCTCGCATTTCGAGTTCTGGCCGCTGTGGCTCATGTACGTTCCAGTGGCGCTGCAATGGCTCGCACTGGCACTCTGGCATCGGTCATTGACTTTGCCACTCATAGCCAATCCGAAGCTGCCCGTTTCCGGCATGGTCGGAATCGGCAAGCATGAAATCATGCAGCAGGCGACCGGGCCGTGCGCCGATGCAATATTGCCCTGGATTCATTACGTTATAAGCGCCGATGAGGCCGCCGCGCAAGCCAGCGACATGTTGCAGCTTGCCGCTCACAGGAACATCGGTTTTCCATTCGTCTGCAAGCCGGATATCGGGTGCCGGGGGTCCGGCGTCAAACTGATCCACGACTATCGCCAACTCGAGAATTACGTTGCCGCGTATCCAGCCGGTGCCGGCGTTCTGATTCAGAAGCTGGCGAGCTGGGAACCTGAAGCCGGCGTATTTTTTGTGCGCCATCCCGAAGCAACGGTCGGGCGCGTCGTATCGCTGGCACTGAAGTACAGTCCTTATGTCGTCGGCGATGGCGTCAGCACCCTCGACGAACTCATCTCCCGCGACCCGCGAGCCGGAAAAGTCAGGCACCTTTACGCGCAACGATTTCAGCACCGCTTGCAGGAAGTGCTGCCGGACGGCGAGCGCCTGCGGCTGGTTTTCTCGATCAGCCACTGCCGGGGCGCCATTTTTCGGGATGCGGCAAATCTCATAACGCCGGCCTTGACAGACCGGATCAACGAGTTGATGGCGGGCCTGCCGGAATTTCATTACGGACGCCTGGACATCAAATTTCCCGACACATACAGCCTGGTTCAGGGCCGCAACATCGAGATTGTCGAAATTAACGCAGCGAGTTCGGAGTCCCTGCACATCTGGGACCGGTCGGCGCGACTTCCGGCGGCCGTAAGCACCTTGCTCTGGCAGTACCGTACGTTGTTTGACCTCGGTGCCCGCAACCGGCGACGCGGATTCCGCCCGCCTTCGGTCGGCGAATTACTGCGTCGCTGGCGCTCGGAACGAGCACTGACCCGGCACCATCCGGCGACGGACTGAGCGGCCATGGCCAGATCCGCTCAGAACCCGCTGCGCCTGCCGATTCGCAATAAGGCCCTCAACCGGCTGGCGACACGGCTGCTCGGGCTGGGCCCGCTGATGGACATATATGCTGCATGGCGGACGTCCCCCGCAGGCGGCGCGCCGTCCGGCGAGCGCCTGCTCGATCACGCGTTGAAGTCCCTCAATGCGCACCTCGAATGGCAGCGCGATGCGGCGTTACCGGATCTGCCGCAGCAAGGGCCGCTCATAGTCGTCGCCAACCATCCGCTTGGCGGCCTGGACGGCATGTTGTTGACCCGGGAACTGCTGAAACAGCGAAGCGATACCATGGTGCTGGTCAACGAGCTGTTGCTGCGTTTTCCTGAGTTCAACGACCTGTTCATTGGTCTCGATGTTCTGGGCGCGGGTTCGCGCCTTAAGAATGCGGCCGGAATCAGGGCCGCATGCCGTCATCTGCAGTCCGGTGGCACGCTGCTGGTTTTTCCGGCGGGCACCGTGTCCGGGCTTTCGGTACGGCGTTTAAGCATCGAGGACCCGGCGTGGAACGACTTCGTCGGCCGACTGGCACTTCGTTACCGTGCGGCCTGCCTGCCGGTTCGTGTGAATGCACGCAATAGCCTGGGTTTCTACCTTTCCGCCCTGATCCACAAGCGTCTGCGAACCGCACTGCTCCCACGGGAGCTCGCAAACAAACGTGACGCTGTTGTTTACGCCGCCGCAGGGGAATTGGTCTCAGCGCGCGAAATCGAGCAATTGCAAAATCCGGCCGACGTTACCCGTTCGCTCCGGCTCGCGTCGGACCTGCTGGCTTTGCGGTCGCATCAATACGTCGACAGCGACGAAGATCGACAGGAAGCCCCGATCGCCGGCAATGTTGAAATAGCGTGGCTCGATCAGCGAATTGCCGCGCTGCAGCCCTATGAACTGGTACGGGACGGGATGATGTCCGTCTATTGCGCACCTTATGAAGCGCTTGGTTGCGTCATGACCCAAATTGCCATCGACAGGGAAACAACGTTTCGCGCAGTCAACGAGGGTACCGGACGCGAACTCGACAGCGATCACTTCGATCCCTTTTACTGGCACCTCTGGGTCTGGGATCACGCGAACAGCCGGATCGTCGGCGCCTACCGGATTGGCAAGGTTGACGAAATTGTCAATTTGCACGGCATCGATTGCCTATACAGCAGCTCGCTTTACAAATTCGGTGAAGTGCTGTTGCAAAACCTTGCGGGAACGATCGAAGTCGGGCGTTCATTTGTTGCTATTCCTTATCAGCGTCACCCGAAGGCGCTCGATCTGTTGTGGCGTGGTATCGGTGAATTTGTGGTACAGAATCCCGGGTACCACACATTGTTCGGCTGCGTCAGCATTTCGCGGCAGTATTCGACGCAGGCACGCGCTTTCCTTGCGGATACAATGATGAAGAACTTTGCTGTCAGCCTGAAATGGCAGCAACACGTGCGCGCACAGTCCCCCTTGCGAGTCTCCGGAAAGTCCTGGTCGGCAGAGACCCTCGCATCACTTAACAGCATTGCGATTATCAACAAGCTGCTGGGCAGCCTCGACCGCGGCAAGCGGATTCCGATTCTGCTGCGGCATTATCTTGCGCTGAACGGCCGCTTTGCGGCATTCACGGTCAACCGCGGGTTCAATGACTCGCTCGACGGACTGATCTTTGTCGACCTGCGCCTGGCGCCGGAAAAGTATTTAAATCGCTACCTTGGGGTCGAAGGCAGTCGGTACTTCCGGCAACTATGGAGTGAGAATGAAAAAGCTGCCTGAATGCACAATAGAGGCGTTGCAGCAGCTTCGAGAGCTGATAGTCGCTGTACAGAATTCCGGGCGACCTGCGGACGACACTTATGCCAGTTCCGGAATCGGGCGGCATGTACGTCACGTGATCGATCATTTCAGGGCGCTGGCAGCCGGCATCGAGTGTGGTGTCATTGACTACAATGTCCGCTCCCGAAATAGCGCGATCGAGAGGGACCCGGAGCGCGGCCTGATCGAAATCTTCAAGTTATCGGAATGGCTGGATACTTTGCAGACTGGTGATGCGCCGGTTTCGGTGATCTCGGAAATCTCTTGCCACCTGACCGAAAACCAGGAGTTTCGTAGCAATGTGAACCGTGAATTGCTGTACCTCATCAATCACACGATACATCACGTCGCATATGCGGCTCTTCTGGCCAGGTCTTGCGGTGTCGAGTGCCGCGAGGCCATTGGCTTTGCACCAGCCACGGCGAGCTTTCTTCGCCAGCGCCCGCTGCCGACCGACGAGTCGCCCCCGTACACCGCGCCAAACTGATGCATCCGCTACAACGTGCAGCGACCCGCATTACCAGGAAGCTGTTGCCATTCGCGCCGCTACTTGCGGCGCTGGTGTTCGGCGGCTGGGCAATGTACGTCAACAGGCAAGCCGGGCTGACAATAGCATTGCGGTCCGGGCTTGCTCAGGGAGTGTATGCCATCTTTTGTACGCAAATCGTGGGTCGTGTTGCCGTGGACGTATTTCGGCGGACTCTCGGGATGCGCTGGCGTTGTATACTGAGTTTTGGCGCAAGCTTTCTGGCGATGATCGCCATTCCTGCCGTTCTTCACCGCACTATTGGAACTCCGGAGATTCTTGCAGCCGTGTTGCCGGGATTGATTTGGGGCAGCGGCTACATCGTCGTGATTCTCGGTGCCTTGTCCCGTGATATAGAGTTCCAGTAAACGCGTGCGAAGGAATGAAGAAATTGCGAACGAAGTTCTGGTTATTCCGGTCCCGTAACCGGGGCGGCAACCGCCGCCGCACAGAATGCTGCAGCTTGAAGCGGATTCGTCGCTCGGAAAGTGCTCTTTGTTCCGAATCGCCTTTCTGACCTGGCTGTGCAAACTCGCGATCGCGTTGGTCATGTAGATGATCCGGCGGACCTCAGGGGAGCGGTGCCAGCCGATGTTGACGTTGCCAGGACAAAAGCGAACTTCGAACAAGGCATGGTCGAGATCGAAGCACCGAAAGCGAAGCACAAAAGACCCGCCGGCAAGAAGATCAAGGTGTCCGCCAAAGGCCGATAACTGCGGCGGGTTTCGAGTTGGCAATTATGCGTACCCGGGCCCGAGGTGCCGGCCATTATCGCTGAATCGGCCCAGCGCTGCCCTCAGATATTTTGCAGGCGCGCAATCGACAGCGGGTTGTACCAAGTCGATGCGGCGCCGCCGAAGCGGGCTTGTATCGATACGTCGAGCAGGTAGGGCCGGCCATCGGCAACTACGCGCAAGCAGCGCTCGATGCCCGCACCAAGCGCAGCAGGGTCGCTGACTCTTTCTGCCTCGACCCCGTAGCCCTGGGCGATGCGGACATGGTCGATTGCCGGTGCACCAAGGTAACAGCCGATGTACTTGCCGGTCGCCGCCGCTCGGCCGCCATAACGATGCAGGGCATTACGGTTAGCCTGGTAGGCCAGATTGTTCCAGACGAAGATGGCCAGCGGAACCTCGTAGCGTGCAGCACTCCACAAGGCTTGCACGCCGAATTGCAGGCTCCCGTCGCCAACCAGGAGGGCCACCTGCTGCGCTGGCCGTCCGATCTTGACGCCGATCGCCGCGCCAAGGCCCCAACCGAGACAGCCACCCGCTGACGTGATTTGTGTGCGGCCGCGTCCGGTCTGCTGAAAGTCAATTTGCTGCCAGACGAAGAAGTCGGATGTTGCCAGCTCGCAGACAACCATGGCATCCGGCGCCAAACGCTGATTCAGTTCTGCGGCCAGGCGCTCCGGCGCGATAGGCGTTTCATCCCACACCCGGCGCGCGGTCGTTTCGATGCGAGTGCGGCGCGCGGTCAGCGGCGGCTCCAGGCGACGGCGGCGGTCATCAATCCTTGCCTTTGGCAGGGGCCGTTCGCGCAACACGGTAAGGAGGCGCTCGAGCGTTGCCCGGGAGTGCCCCACGACAGCCAGGTCGAGCGGCAGATTTCTGCCGAGCTGGCTCGCATCGATGCTCGAATGGACCACTGTCGCGCCTTGCGGAATCCGTGGGCCGCTCGCCTTGTCGAATAACGTGAACATGGTGCCGCCCGCCGACCACAGCAGGTCGTACGCCGGTGGCAGCTCGGGATCGAGCGTGAAGAGGCCGGCGTATTGCGGGTGATTGGTCGGAAAAGCAACGGGGCTGTGACTCGCCGGTACATCGCCGACGACAACGGCGCCCAGCCGCTCCGCAATCTCGACCAGTTGCGGCGTCGCGCCATGCCAGGCGATCTCGCGGCCGGCGATAATCAGCGGTGCTTCGGCCTTCAGCAACAGCCTTGCCAGTTCATCGATCGTGCCATCGTCAGGCCGGATCTCCGCATTTACCGGCGAGCTCCCGGGAGGAATCAGCTCGGTCTCGGCCACCGTTTGCTCCCACAGATCCTTCGAGACCGTGACGAAAGTCGGGCCACCGGGCGGCACGCGGGCCAGCAGAAACGCGCGTCGCAAGGTCTCCGGAATGCTGGCGGCAGTCAGCACGTCCCAGGTCCAGCGGGTGTAGTCGCGTGGCAGCATGTGGAGGTTGACCGCCTCCAGAAACGCCTCTGCCCCGCGCAAAGCGGTCGACTGCCGCCCCACCGTGACAATCAGCGGCGTGCGATCGCGATACGCGTTGATCATTGGACCAAGCGCGTAACTCGCACCGGCAACCGAATGCAGGTTGACGAACGCGGGTTTGCCCGTTGCGCGCGCGTAGCCGTCGGCCATCGACAGCGCAGATCCCTCGTGCAGTGCCAGCACGTAGTCCAGATCGTCCTGTTCGACAAGGGCGTCGAGGAAGCCGACCTCCTCGGAGCCACCGAGTCCGAAGACGTAGGGAATGCTCCACTCCCGCAGGAATTCGACGGTCAGCTGTCCCCCGGTCAGGCCGCGCAGCAGGCGTGTTCTGGCAGCCGCAGTATCGGGCAGCACGCTGGCAAGCATCGAACTCGCCGCCGGCGCCGCAATTCCGGCACTAACGAGTCGACTTAAAAAGTTGCGCCGGGAAATCGTACCGTCGAACAAGTTCCTGACGGTTGCGCGCAAATCAAGACGCGGGTCGTCCTCCGGCGGCGCGCCCATGCTCAAGATGCCGCGTGTGCCCACAGCGCGGGCGCGGGTTCATGCCAGTCGGCGGCGGCGCCGCCGCCGCGGCGCGCAATCCGGACATCGAGCACGAACACCCGCCCGGCCCGTTCGGCCGCGACGGCGCGGCCCAGCGCGGCCGCCAAGTCGCCCGGCCGATCGACCCGCTCGCCATCCAGCCCATAGGCGCGAGCCATGGCAACGTGGTCGATCTCCGGGTCCTCGAGATTGATGCCGATATAACGCTCGCGCAGCTTCGCACGGCCGCCAAGGCCCGCCAAAGCCCAGCGATTGGCCTGGTAAGCGCGATTATTGAAAATAACAACAATGAGCGGAGTACCGAGACGGCCCGCGGTCCAGAGCGCCTGAACGCCGAACTGGAAGCTGCCGTCGCCGAGCAGCACCACGGTCTGCCGGTCCGGCGCCGCAAGGCGGGCGCCGACGCCTGCGCCGAGCCCCCAGCCGAGGCTGCCGCCGGACGATATAAGGTGCTGCCGGAAGCCCGCCGTCTGGTCGAAGCGCAGGTAGTCCATTATGACCGCGTCGGAACTGACGCCCTCCGTCACGACGATGGCGTCGCTCTCCAGTGCCCGGTCCAGTTCGCTGACCAGCCGCTCGGGTGCGATCGGGCTCGACTCCCACACCGCTTCGAGCGCTTGCTGAAGCGAGGCGCGCCGTCGGCTGGCAAGTTCGGCTGCGGTCCGGCCGCGTGCCTGCAGGCGATCCGCATTCAGAGTCTTGCCACGCAACGCATCGAGCAGCATCGTCAGGCTCGTTTGCGCGTCTGCATTCAACAGGACGTCTACCGGTGTGCCCCGTGCCAGGTGATCGCCGCGCAGGCCAATCTCGATAATCCGGGCGCCTGCCGGCAGCAGGGACTCACCGTTGCCGGCCAGCGTCAGCCGGCTGGTCCCGGCCAGCAGCACGACATCGAAGGGCGGTTTGCTGTCGATGGGCTGGCGCAGCGGTCCCAGGTATCGCGGGTGGTCGCTGGGAAATCCCATGGACGAGCGGCTTGCCGCTGTATCGCCGCTCACCGGCGCCTGCAGCAGGTCGGCAATAGCAACGAGTTCCGCCAGCCCGCCCCAGCGCGGCAATTCCGCGCCGGCCATCACCAGCGGATTAGCGGCACCGGCCAGCAGCTCGGCAGCCGCCGCGATCGCGCTCGCGTCCGGACCCAGCCTCAGGTCAGTGAGTGTCCGATCGGCCGGGATAATTTCGGTTTCGCCGAGGCGTGACGTCCAGACGTCGGCCGTCACGCC
>JAKEGN010000174.1 GCA_022615525.1 Woeseiaceae bacterium | reverse complement strand
CACTGATCTTCAACGTCCACCCGGAGCCGCTGCGATATACCATCAAACGCCGACCGGGCCGCTACTGCCTGCATTGCGGTGCGGCTCTGGCGAACGACAGCAAGGGCGATCTGGCGCGGCTGCATGTGGCGGAGAAGCACGCGGGCGTGGCAAGCCCGAACCCTCGAGTGCCGGCGGGATACGAAAACCTTACCTACTTCGAGTGCGTACTGGACGCAGTACAGCACGAGAAATACCGCGTGAAGTCTGGATCGCAGCACCGTGCGCCGCACTTTTTCGTGAAGGAGGGCTGACATGGCCAACATTCTCGCCAATATCGCTCTCGGCCGGTTCGTCGAGTGGTACTACCGCGTCGATAACAACGACCCGGCCAACTCGGCGCTGATCGTTGTTGCCGTTGCGGCCGGTTCGACAACAGACGCCACCTGGAAGGACGCCGATACGCTGGCAGGCTGCCTGCCTGGTGGCGGCGGAGCGGCCGAGGCGACGAATACCGGCTACGCACGAAAGACGTTGAGCGACGCCGACATCGTGGCCTATGCGCCGGACGACACGAATGACCGCGTTGATCTTGTCATTCCCGACCAGACCTGGACCGGGGTCGCCGCCGGCACGAACTGGACCGACCTCATCATCTGCTACGACAGCGACACCACAGCCGGCACGGATTCCAACATTCTGCCGATCTCGGTGCATGACTTCAGTGTCACGCCGGACGGCAGCGACATCACGGCAGACGTTCCAGCAACGGGATTCGCCCGAGCGTCTTAATCGAGCAACTGAACGGCAGGTGAGGCATGACGAAGTTTCTTTTCGCGTTGTTGATTTTCGTCTCAGCGGCGGCTGATGCGGCGCCTTGCACGTTACCGCCCAAGGATGGCCTGAAAGCCGGCGAGGTTCTGGTTCAAGTCGCCCGGCAGGACGGATGGGAATCGCCGGCCAGCATCTATGTGGCTTATCCGAGCACGGCTGTCAATGACGGCTGCTGCTTTCGGGCGAAGTTCGACGAGCGCGCTTGGCGCAGTCTGCTCGACGCGAAGATTCAGGCCGGCGCGGTCACGCTGCCTGAATTCGTGGCGACGATGACAGTGCCGGGAAGCGATACTCCGTTGACTGCGGCGGACCTGATGGTCTGTACGGGGTTGGCCGACCGCATCTACCCGCCACTGTTTGTCGTTCGCAATACTCAGCGCGCCGACGGTGCAAGACCGCTCAAGGTGCTTCGGGACCCGTCGCTCCCCTACAGCACGACCAATCCGCTGATTAATACCAGTCCGGTGGCGTATGTCGAGGCTGGACGGCCGTGCGAGCGAACGCCGGTAATCAACACGACAAGCTCAGGGCAATGGCTGTATACGACCAATATCGCCGGGCGGCGGGGGATCGCGCTATGCAAGCGACCGTGATTCCGTTGCAGAAAAGGGCGAACGGAACCCGTATTGTTCAGGTCGTCGTGGGTCCGTTTCGGACAAACTGTTCGCGTTGTGACCTGTTCGAGGTCAAGCAACAACTGTTCGCGCTTGCAAAAGCCGTGAAACTTTGCCCGACGCACGGGAGCCCGACATGATTCTGCGGACCATTGCCCAGCAAGCTTATTCCCAGGGTCACCGGACCCTCGCGTCATCTGCCCTGCCGGCTGGCTTGAACCGGCTACGGTTCAGCTTCAGCAACGTGGGTTGGACGGATTCCATGTCGCTGTCGGCGGCGTTCCAGATTGCCCCGGACGGTGTGACGTGGGGCGATGCCGTTGGGCTGATAATGAACGGCCGCTGGCGCAACCCCATTACCGGCCTGCGGGACGTTCATTTCATTAATATGCCGCTCACACAGACAACCACGGCGGCGGCGCGGATCATCGGGGCCTTCAGCCTGTATGACCCGACGAACACGGCATTGCAGTTCCAGACCGAGATCGTTATAGAGGGTTTTGCGTGACAACGTATCACGGAACGTCCGGAGCCTCGGGCAACGGCGTTACCTCGATCAGTTTTTCGCATGACTTCGGGACCGGGAGCAACCGTGCCGCCGGCGTGCACATCTCGCACAACGGAACGGTTTCCGGCGTAACGATCGGCGGCGTCTCCTGCACGCAGAAAGGGTCTGGCTACACCGGCTCCGAAACGTCTTATACCACGGATATCTGGGCGTTGTCCGCCCCGGCGTCTGGATCGCAGACCGTCGTTGTGTCGTTCTCCGCCAGCAGTGCTGGCCAGGTAACGGTCATATCCATGACCGACGCCGAGCAGACCACGGCGAATCTCACTGGCACCCGCGCGAACGCCTCCGTAACTGACTCGTCCCCGACAATCACGGTGACCAGCGCCAACGGCGATCTGGTGGTCGCGCACACCGCATCGACCCCGGCATTCACGCCTGTTTCGCCTGGTACCGGCGTAACTGAACTCCGGGATGATGAGGCGATATTCATTTCCCAGTGGACCGCCTATAAGGCCGCTACTTCAACCAGCACCGTTATCGACGGCACCGCCACCGGGTTTGAAGGCTGGGGCATGTCCGGCATTGCGTACAAGAGCGCGTCGGGCGGCCAGACTGTTGCTGTCGGACAGGTTACGGAAACCGATACAGCTCAGGCGCTCGGCCGACTCAAGCGCCTGGCTGTTGGCCAAGTTGTCGAAACTGATCTTGCCCAGGCACTATCCAGGCTCAAGCTCTTGACCGTCGGTCAGGTCATTGAGACGGACATTGCCCAGGCACTATCCAGGCTCAAGCGTCTCGCCGTTGGCCAAGTCACCGAAACTGATCTTGCCCAGGCCATCGCGCGTCGCAAGACGCTGGCGCTGGGTCAGGTTATTGAGGCTGACACCGCGCAGGCGATTGCGTGGAATCCGATACGCCGGCTGCTCGGGCAGGTGCTGGAAACCGATACGGCGCAACTGATACGGGCTGGCGCCATCACGGTCGCCGTTGTTCAGGCGATCGAGACCGACACGGCACTGCCGATTACGGCGCTTGTCTATGTCGCTCTGGTTGATGGTGTTCAGACAATCGTCATTGAGACAATTAATTCCACGACCGTACAGGAATTGCTGCTGGTGACTTCTGTAATAGAAACGATCAACGCAATGGGCGTCGTCGAGAACGCCGTCGAAACGACGGTCACACAACACTGAAACAGCAGGATGAAACATGTCCAATGATGAATACAGGCAGTTGGTCAAAGAGGCGTTCAAGGAGGCGGTCAGGGACGAATTCCTCGACATCAAGATACGTCTCGGCGGGTGGACATTGAGGGCCATCGGTGTTGCCTTGGTGACATCGGTCGTGATCGGACTCGTATGGTTCCTGCTGACGGTCAACGGCTGGCAGCAT
>JAKEGN010000173.1 GCA_022615525.1 Woeseiaceae bacterium | reverse complement strand
CTACCTTCGCGTGCAAGAAACTCGCTCACCGTCGCGACGACGGCCGTGTTCATCAGGGGCTGAGCGAAGTACAGGTCGATCGCAAAAAAGCTCAGTCCGATCGAGCCGAAGGGAACCAGTCCGAGTTCGATGCGGTGGCCCGACAGGCGTTCGCAAAGCAGGGAACCTATGCCGACACCGACGGCGAAAGCCACCAGCAGGACCGTAGTGACCTCCTCATTGCCATTCAGGACGTCGAGCGTATAAGCAGGTACCTGGATAGTGGTGGCCGAGCCGAAGAACCAGAACCATGAGATTCCCATGATGGAGAGGAAGACACTCTTGTCCTTTCGCGCGAACCGCACGATGTGCATCGTTTCGGTGAACACGTTCCAGTTGATGCGCAGTCCCGGATCGACCGCGCGGGTCGGCGGGATGGCGCGGCTCGTGAGGTAGCCTGCGATAGCGATTCCGACCAGGCACATGGCGATGAATGTCTGGTTTGCGAACTCGACGCTGACCGAGATGCCGCCGAGGAGTAGTCCCAGTATGATCGCCACGTAGGTGCCCGATTCGACCAGCGCGTTGCCGCCGATCAGTTCGTGCGTCGCCAGTTGTTGCGGCAGGTATGCATATTTTACCGGACCGAACAGCGTGGACTGGAATCCCATCAGGAACAGTACGAAAAGCAGCGTTGCATAACTCGCCATGACGAAAGCCAGCGCGGCGATCAGCATCAGCACGATCTCGAGCATTTTGATGCGGCGGAAGAGGCGCGATTTCTCGTATTTGTCCGCCAGTTGCCCGGCGCTTGCGGAGAACAGGAAAAACGGCAGGATGAACAAAGCACTGGCCAGGTTCGCCAGCTCGCTTGCATTCATTCCCGCAATCTGCACGCCCTGGAACGTGATCAGGATGATGAGGCCGTTGCGATAGACGTTGTCGTTGAAGGCCCCGAGGAACTGGGTGGCAAAAAAGGGTGCGAAGCGGCGCTGGGTCAGCAGGCGAAACTGGCTGGGTCCGGACACGATCCTATTTCCGGTGGCTCATGGCGCCGTCACTATAACAGGTAGGCCGGGCCCGGCACCGCGGCGGTTTTGTTCCGGACGGTCCATATAAGGTGCTGTTTCCGCAGGCTTTTGCCGCCCGGAAGTGCGAACTTCGCCACATTATTATGTGCAATCGGGATGCTATAGTTCAATGATAGTTACCGGATTAACCCCGCGGTCAGGGTAACGGTGACTGATACGAATCTGAAAACTGACGACCAGGGCGGCCGGGCCAGATGACAAGCATGCTGATGAGAAAAATGAGACTCGTGCTCGCGGCGGGAATTCTGCTGCTCATCTCGGCTTGCGCAAAGGAGCTGCCGCCCCGAACGGTCGATGAGTTCGTCCAAAATCCCATACTGCTTGAAGCGACCATGGTTCGCTGTGCGGAAAATCGCTCGCAGAAAAAATACGATGCCGAGTGCGTGAATGCGCGCGATGCGGTCAATCGCATCGCCGCGATGCAGGAGAAGGCGCGGCGGGCGGAACTCGAGGCACAGTCGGAGCAAAAGCGCCAGGCGTTGCGCCGCACGCAGGAAGCAGCAGCCGAAGCAAGGCGTCGCGCAGCGGAAGCGCAGCGCTTGCGTGAAGAGGCTGCTTACCTCGGTCAGTTCGATGCGGTGCCGCCGAGTGACTCCGGTACCGATCCGGCGGCCGGCTCGGTGGATCCGGCCGCGTCCGGCGCCGGCACCAACACGCCGGGCGCGTCGGTGAGTCCTCCACAGACTGCTCCGGAGGCAGCGCCGGCAGAGACGCCGGCCGACCTCGAAGCGATACGCGAAGAACTCAAGCGTCGCCAGGACGAATCACAATAACCGGCTTCCGCCACCGCGGGCCGTGAAATCCGTCAGTGCAGGGCGTCGTTCCCGATGCCCCGGGCTTCAGAAATCCCGGGTATCGTCCGCGACCACGCTGCCGGCATCCGGATCGGCGATGCCGTAGGTCTTGACGCTGGGCTGGCTCGGAACCGAGCGTGCGTTCGAGGCGACACCGCTCTCCATGCCGGGCTGTTTCGGCAGGCGACGGGTCTGCGCAGTCAACAGCTGCACGAAATTATTGGCCACGGCCGGTGCGGCATTTCCCGAGCTCGCGAAAATCTGCTCGGGTGTGATGCCCGACGAACCGTAAAACGCGGCATTCGAATTCCGGTCCATCGACACGCTGGCACCTTCCACCGACACGCCGGCGAAGATTCCACGGCTCCGTGCGTACGAGTAAACCTCCGCCCTGAACTGGACATCGGTGGACGCGGAGGTATACCGGCCCACCGGTCCGGCCGCGACGGCGGCATCGGCACCGAGGGTGAACTTGCCGTTGCTGATATTCTCGACGCCCTTGCGCGTTTTGAAGACCAGGATGATGTCGGTCGAATTAGCGCCGATCTGGAAGCCGAGGCTGCCACCCGTAAGGGAAATGAAAGCCGGGTTGCTCCAGCTGTTGTCGGCATTTCGCAGCACGAGGATTCCCTTGCCGTGGCGGAAGCCCAGGCCGAAGCCGGCCTTGACCACGTTCGGCACCACCGCGACGGCGTAAGCGCGCGCCAGCAATGCGGGAGGAATGGACTGTTCCGGGATACGCAGGAGCTGGTCGAGCACATCGGTCGCATCGGCAACGCGCTGCTCCTGCTTGGTCGCGGCATGCGCCGGCGACAGTACCAGCACGGACAGGACGAGCAGGGTCAAACCTAAGCGTATACGCATGATTTTATTCCAAAAAAAATTGTCGATTTCAGGGGCCCAAGCGCCAGCCACGACAAGGCGGCAGTACGCTGTAGGGCCAATCATACGCTATTTGGACGAATGTCTCCCCCGGCCGCGGTAGCCGCAAGCACCGGCGGCAGAGGGCAATTCAGCGTCGCGCAGATGGCGCGCAGCAGCTCGGCCTCGCGCAGACTCAGCCGCCCGTCGTGTGCGATGCAGCGGCTGATCGCAGCGACCAGGCGTTGCTGGCTCCTCGCGCCGAGACCGGCGAGGGTATCGAGGTTGGCGTCCAGTGCGGCAACCGTGCTGCCGGGCGTCGGTTCGGGAACGAAATCGCGGGCCCAGTCACCGAGCTCGGCGAGACCGGCGCGGTAGGCGTGTTCGACGGACTCGGGACTGGCGTTTCCCTGTTCCGCCAGAATGCGCACCAGTCCGGCGGCAGCCTGGCGCATCGCGTGTTTCGACGCGTGCCGGCGCCGGCTCCACGGCGCGAGCGACTGCCCGAGCTGGCTCGCGAGGATCCTGTAATAACAGAACTCGTGCACCTCGATCTGTCCGTCGGTCTCGATGAGGCGCAGCACCAGCTGCTGCAGGAATTCGAGCTGTGCGAGCGGCCGAAGCCTGAGCATGGGAAAGCAGATTTCCAGCAGCGGCAGCCGGTAGGCCGGACCGATCGCGCCGAGCTGGCGATGAAATCTCGTCACCAGTGCTGCGCGATCCTCGCCGAGCATCTCATGCACGATGCGCGCCTGGCGGGCCGCGACGGCCGCTTCCGGGTGCATCGCGAGCGCCACTGCCAGTAACAGCGACAGCTCGCGCGAATGCGCCGCATCATACAGATCGGCTGGCACCGAGCGGCGCAGCGCTTTCGCGAATTCGACATGCCGAGCCTGCGGATCGCCGATGGAATTGTTGATCTCATTGCCGATCGATGCCGACACACCGGCACCGCCGGTCGCGGCCAGTGCTGCGGTAACGCCGGCAGTGAGCTGCGAATCCTGCAGGGCCGAATCGGCGTCGGCGTCCTGGCGGCTGCGTTCTTTCGGATAGTCGCTCTCGCGAAACGAAGGATCGAGCGCCCGTATTCTCTCGATCAGCGGCGGATGGGTGGCGAACAGCGAAGTCAGCCGCGCCAGGCCCCCTGCAAACAGCATGTGGCTGATCTGCTCGGCGTCCACGGCACGTATATAGGAATGCTCTGCGTAACCGCCGATTTTCTTCAGGGCGTTGGCAATCCCCTCCGTTTGCCGCGTGAACTGGACCGCGGATGCATCGGCGAGAAATTCGCGTTGCCGTGAAATCGCCGCCTTGATCATGCGGGCGAGCAATACGCCGATCCAGCCGATGATGGTGAGCCCGAGCCCGATCAGCAGCACCACAGGCTGGCCGCGGCTGCGCCGGCTCGACATCCTGCTCACACGCGAACCACTGCGAAGCACGGTACGACCGATGAGCCCGAGCACCATGATGCCGAACAGCACGCCCAT
>JAKEGN010000172.1 GCA_022615525.1 Woeseiaceae bacterium | reverse complement strand
TTTCGCATAGGTCTGTGCGTTCATCGCCACCATGATGTCGACGCGATCGGACCTGGACTGGAAGCCTTCGCCCGTCACCCGCACCTCGTACCACGTCGGCAAGCCCTGTATGTTCGAGGGAAAATAGTTTTTGCCGACGACCGGAATTCCCATGCGAAAGATGGACTTCATCAGCAGCCCGTTGGCGCTGGCAGAGCCGGTCCCATTGACCGTTCCGATCTTGACTACGACATCGTTGACTCTGGACACGAACACCCTACCTCAGCAGAACCTTGCAGCCGGTACTGCAAGAATACACATGCGGACCAACCACTCGAAAATCCAACCGTGACCTAAGCGGCAGATGCTTTCTGCCGGCGCGTGGCAGGCGGCAGTTCATTGCAGGCATACGGAATCAACACCGTCGATTTCTGCATGTCCCAGGCGCCGGTCGGACAGCGTTCGGCGCACAGGCTGCAGTGCACGCAAAGGTCCTCGTCCTTGACCATCACCCTGCCCGTTTGCGGCAGCGCGTCCGATACATAAAGCGGCTGCGTGAGATTCTCCGCCGGCGCCGACAACCTCTTGCGCAGGTCCTCTTCTTCGCCGTTGGCCGTGATGGTGAGGCAATTCACCGGGCAGATATCTATGCAGGCATCGCATTCGATGCAGAGCTTGGCCGTGAACACGGTCTGGATATCGCAATTGAGGCAACGCTCGACCTCCTTCGCCGCCTGTTCAGCCGTAAACCCCAGCTCCACTTCGATATTCAGTTTCTTGAAGCGTTCCTTCAGATCGACATGAGGCATCAACCGGCGTTCGGCCGGATCGTAATTGTTCGAGAAACTCCACTCATGCATGCCCATCTTCTGGCTGGTCAGGTTCAGCCCGCGCGGCAGGCGCTCTCGTATGTCCTCATCGTGGCAGTACCGGTGTATGGATATCGCCGCCTCGTGTCCGTGAGCCACGGCCCAGATGATGTTCTTCGGCCCGAATGCGGAATCGCCGCCGAAGAAAACGCCTTCGCGGGACGCCATCATGGTCTTCTCGTCGACGATCGGGCATTCCCATTCGTTGAACTCGATGCCGATGTCGCGCTCTATCCAGGGAAAGGCGTTGTCCTGGCCGATGGCGAGAATCACGTCGTCGCAGGGAATCATTACCTCGCCGACCGCCCTGCCGCGGTCGATCTGGCCCTTGTCGTCGATCTTGTATTCCATCCGGTCGAACAGCATGCCGGCCAGCCTGCCCTTCTCGACGACGAACTGTTTCGGCGCATGATTGACGATGATCTCGACGTTTTCCTCTTCCGCGTCCTCGAGTTCCCAGGTGGACGCCTTGAAATACCCACGCGGCTTGCGCGCCATGACCTTGACGTCTTTGGCACCGAGCCTCAACGACGTGCGGCAGCAATCCATGGCCGTGTTGCCGACACCGATGATCAGGACTTTCTCGCCGATCGATTCCACGTGCTCGAAGGCCACTGACTCCAGCCAGTCGATCCCGATGTGCACGTTCGGCGTGTCGTAACGCCCGGGGAGCTTCAGCTCCTTGCCGCGTGGCGCGCCCGTACCGACGAAAACCGCATCGAACATACCGCCATCCAGCAGCTCTTTCATGCTCTCGACACGATGATTGAGATGCAGTTCGGCACCCATGTCGACGATATAGGAAATCTCTTCGTCGAGAACTGCAGGCGGAAGGCGAAACCGCGGAATATTGGTGCGCATCAGGCCGCCGGTGGTTTCGAGCGCCTCGTATATCGTGATCTCGTAGCCGAGCGGCAACAGGTCGTTCGCCACGGTCAGCGATGCGCAACCGGCACCGATCAGCGCGACTTTCTTGCCGTTTTTCTTCTTCGGCGCTTTTGGCAGCCGGTCGCGGATGTCGTCCCGGTGATCGGCGGCAACGCGTTTCAGCCTGCAGATGGCGACCGGCTTGTCCTCGACCCTGCCGCGCCGGCACGCGGGTTCGCACGGCCGGTCGCAGACACGGCCGAGGATGCCGGGAAATACGTTCGACTCCCGGTTCAGCATGTACGCGTCGGAGAATCGGCCCTGGGCGATCATCCGGATGTAGGTCGGCACGTCGGTATGGGCGGGGCAAGCCCACTGGCAATCGACGACCTTGTGGAAGTAATCCGGGTTAGAGGTGTCTGTTGGCTTCATTCAAAGGCAGGAAACGGCCGCCTGAACGCGGATTTCCGGTCAGGCCACAAGGATTTGAGGTTGCGATTAGCATAACGGGGTCTGCCGGAAAGTAAACAGTTTTAAACAGTCCCGCCAAGGCGCCCACGCGTCAATTCAGCGTGACGCAGACATCGGCAAATCAGCCCGGGACTTGCGGCTCCGTTCAGCGGGCCCGCCGGAATTCCAGTCGGCGTCCGGCGACCTTGCCGCTCAGTGCACCGCGGCTGTATGCGACCTCCCCATTGACGATAGTGGTATCGATGCTGCTGGAGAAAGTGTGGCCTTCGAACGGAGACCAGTGGCACTTGGCCAACAGGTTTGTCGAATCGACGGTGTACGGCGCGTGCGGATCCAGCAATACGAGGTCGGCGAAGTAGCCCTCGCGCACGTAACCACGATCGGCGATGCCGAAGATGTCTGCAACCGCGTGACTGGTTTTCTCGACGATCAGTTCGGGGGTCAGTTCACGCCTGGCCGCGAGATCGAACAGCACCTGCAGGGCATGCTGCACGAGGGGTAATCCGGCCGGCGCCTTGAAATAAGATTTCTTTTTCTCGGCTGAGGTATGCGGTGCGTGGTCCGTGGCTATGATGTCGATGCGACCTTCGTTGACGGCCTTGACCAGGGCCTCGCGGTCCTGCGCGGATTTGATCGCCGGATTGCATTTGATTCTCGCGCCGAGATCCGTGTAACGGCTCTCGTCGAACCACAGGTGGTGCACGCAGACTTCCGCCGTGATGCGCTTGTCATTGCGCGGCGCCCGCGAGAACAGCGCCATTTCTATGGCGGTGGTCAGGTGCAGCACGTGCAACAGCGAGCCGTGGCGCCGCGCAAGATCCGTGGCAAGGCTCGACGATGCGAGACAGGCTTGTGCAGAGCGGATTCGCGGATGCTCGCTGATCGGCACGTTTTCGCCGAATTCCGCCTTCGCGCGCGCTTCGTTGTCACGTATGGTCGGCGTGTGTTCACAATGCGTCACGACGATCACCGGCGCGTCGGCAAACAACTTTTCCAGCGCTTCGGGACTGTCTACCAGCATGTCGCCGGTGGAGGCGCCCATGAACACCTTGATGCCGGCGGCTTCGCCGACCTGCAGCGCCCTGATTTCCTCGATATTCCGGTTCGTCGCGCCGATATAGAAGCCGTAATTGGCGGAACAGCGGCCCTCCGCAATCCGGTACTTGTCGGCCAGCGCGACCCGCGTCGTGGTCTGCGGATTGACGTTCGGCATGTCCATGAAACTGGTGACACCGCCGGCGACGGCTGCGGCCGATTCGGTTGCCATGTCACCCTTGTTGGTCAGGCCCGGTTCGCGGAAATGCACCTGGTCGTCGATCATTCCGGGCAACAGGTACTTGCCTGCCGCATCGATCACGACCGAGTTTTCCGGCGCGCGGATGTGCGCCGCAATTTTCTCTATGCGGTCGCCGGCAAGAAGAACATCCACTTCGCGGATTTGACCTTCATTGACCAGGCGGGCATTGCTGATCAGCCGATTTTTCAATGCGGGTGCACCTGGCGGGTCGCAAACGTGTCCGTCGCCATCACGAGCTCGTGCACATTGCCCGGTTCGAATGCGGAATGGCCGGCGTCCGGGACGATGCGAAGTACGGCCCCGGGCCAGGCTTTCGACAGGGCCCATGCGGTACTTGCCGGACACAGCACGTCGTAGCGACCGTGCACGATCACCGCCGGTATGTTGCGCAGCTTTCCGATGTCGCGTAACAACTGCCCTTCCTCAAAGAAGCCCTTGTTGACGAAATAGTGCGTCTCGATCCTGGCCATCGCCAGCGCGATGTCATCCACGGTAAAGGAGTCCGCCAGCGCCCGGTCCGGCAGCAGGCTGATGGTCGATCCCTCCCACAGCGACCAGGCCTTCGCTGATTCCAGGCGGAGTTTTTTGTCCGTCGAGGTGACGCGTTTGTAATAGGCCTGTATCAGGTCGTGCCGTTCCGATTTCGGGATCGGCTTGATGAAATCCTGCCAGAGATCGGGGAACAGTTCGCTGGTGCCGAAGCGGTATGCCCAGTCCAGCTCCGATTGCTGCATCAGGAAGATGCCGCGCAACACCAGCTCGCTGACCCGTTGCGGGTGTTTCTCGGCGTATGCGAGCGCGAGGGTGCTGCCCCAGGAGCCGCCGAATACCTGCCACAGGTCGATCTGCAGCGCAGCCCTCAGTATCTCGATGTCATTGACCAGGTGCCAGGTCGTGTTGTGCTCGAGAGCCGCATGCGGCTTGCTCCGGCCGCTGCCGCGCTGATCGAACAATACGATCCGGTAAACATCCGGATTGAAAAACCGCCGCATGTTCGCGTTGCAGCCGCCGCCGGGGCCGCCATGCAGGAAAACCACGGGCTTGCCGTGCGGGTTGCCGCATTCCTCGTAGTAGATGTGGTGGCCATCGCCGACGTCCAGCATGCCGCTGCGGTTCGGCTCGATCGGCGGATACAGGGTTCTTCGCGTCGTGTATTCATTCATGGGGCGCATTATGAAAGTCTCGGTATCGGAAAGCCATGGATATTGAACCTTGTCCGGAGACCCCGGTCTTTAGGCTAAACTCCAGCCGTAACTCTGTTCTGAAGAGACCAATGATGAACACCCTCCGCCTGAAAATCTGCTCGGTTGCCGCGTGTATTTTGCTGACCGGCAGCGCCTATGCAACAGACATCGATATTACCTTCACCGAGTACACATTGGACAACGGCCTGCGACTGATCGTGCACCAGGATCGCAAGGCACCGATCGTGGCTGTCAATCTCTGGTATCACGTCGGTTCGAAGAACGAGAAAGCCGGCAAGACCGGCTTCGCTCACCTGTTCGAACACCTGATGTTCAACGGCAGCGAGAACTACAACAGCGAATACTTCGAACCATTCGAAAAAGTGGGCGCTACCAACATGAACGGTACGACCGACTTCGATCGCACGAACTATTTCGAAAACGTGCCGAACACTGCGCTCGACATGGCGCTGTGGATGGAGTCCGACCGCATGGGCCATTTGCTCGGCGCCGTTTCGCAGGACCGTCTCGACGAGCAGCGCGGCGTCGTGCAGAACGAAAAGCGCCAGGGGGAAAACCAGCCTTACGGTCGCGTGTTCAACCACATCGTCGAGAACCTGTTTCCCGCAGGCCATCCCTACGCGTGGCTGCCGATAGGCTCGATGGAGGATCTCGACGCCGCCAGCGTCGAGGACGTGCACGAGTGGTTCAAGACCTATTACGGTCCGAACAATGCAGTCATCGTCATTGCCGGCGACATCGCACCGGAGCATGCGCTGGCAAAAGTCACGGAGTACTTCGGTGACATTCCGCCGGGACCACCGATAGCCAAACACGAGTCATGGGAATTCCGTCTCGATCGCGACAAGCGCCAGGTGATGCAGGACCGGGTGCCGCAAGCCAGGATATACAAGGTCTGGGGTGCGCCTCGCTTCGTATCGGAAGATGCGGACCTGCTGCAACTCGCCGACGCGGTGCTGACCGCGGGCAAGAACTCCCGCCTGTACAAACGGCTGGTGTACACCGACCAGATTGCGACGGATGTCGGTTCCTGGCAGTTTCCCGGCGAAATCGCCGGCCTGTACCTGCTGCAGGCATCTGCACAGCCGGGCGGTGACCTGGCCAGGGTCGAGGCAGTATTGAACGAGGAACTGAAGCGCTTCCTTGACGAAGGCCTGACCCAGGATGAACTCGACCGCGTAAAAGCGCACATGAAATCCGGCTTCGTGCAGGGTATCGAACAGGTTGGCGGGTTCGGCGGCAAGTCGGACATACTCGCCGAGAACGCGGTATACGCGGGCGATCCCGGCTTCTACCGTACGTCGCTCGACCGTTTCGAGGCAGCAACCCCGCAGACCGTTATCGCCGCGGCCCGCCGATGGCTCGGCGCCGGCGCATACCATCTCGAGGTTCACCCTTTTCCGGAGTTGACGACCACCGGCGTGGGTGTGGACCGGTCCGCGGTCCCGGAGACCACGTCGTTTCCGGACGTACGGTTCACTGACTTCGAACGCGGCAATCTGAAGAATGGCCTGGAAGTCATCGTAGCGACTCGAGATGCGGTGCCGGCCGTCAACATCAGCATGCAAATCGATGCAGGATTCGCGGCCGACCAGTTCGGCGAGCCGGGCACCTCCAGCTTCGCCATGGCGATGCTCGACGAGGGCACGCGCAAGCGTAATTCGTTGCAGATCAGCGACGAGCTCGACCGGCTTGGCGCATCCATCGGCACTGCCTCAGGGATCGACTCGTCACGCGTCGTGCTGAATGCGCTGACCGAGAACCTGGATGCGTCGCTGGCGGTGTACGCCGATGTCATCCTCAATCCATCGTTCCCCGCCGAGGACCTCGAGCGCCTGCGCAAGACCTTCCTTGCACAGATCAAGCAGGAAAAGACGCGGCCGGTCGGTCTCGCATTGCGCATCTTCCCGTCGTTGCTTTACGGCGATGGCCATGCGTACTCGCTGCCGCTGACGGGATCCGGCACCGAAGAGTCCGTTGGACGCATTTCCCGCGAGTCGCTGGTCGACTATCACGCCACGTGGTTCAAACCGAACAACGCCACCGTGATCGTCGTAGGCGATACCACGATGAGCGAAATCCTGCCGAAGCTCGAGAAACTCTTCGGCGCCTGGAAACCGGGCACGGTGCCCGTCAAGAACATTGCGGCGGTCAACCGGCCGGACGGTGAGCGCGTCTACCTCATCGATCGTCCGGGTTCGGAGCAGTCGATTATTTTTGCCGGCAATGTTGCCCCGGCCGTCGGCGATGGAAATGAAATCGCCATAGAAACCATGAACGAAATCTTCGGCGGCAGTTTTACCTCGCGCATCAACATGAACCTGCGTGAAGACAAGCACTGGTCCTACGGCGCGCAATCGCTGCTGGTCGACACCCGAGGCCAGCGTCCGTTCCTCATTTACGCGCCTGTTCAGACGGACAAGACCAAAGAGTCGATGGCGGAGATACGCCGCGAGGTCGCGGAATACCTTGGCGACAATCCTGCCACCGATGAGGAAATCGACAAGGTCAAGGCGAACAATACGCTCAGCCTGCCCGGCCGTTGGGAAACCGGCGCCGCTGTCCTGCGCGACATCGGCGAGATCGTCGATTTCGATCTGGACGACAATTACTGGAATACCTACGCCGACAGCGTGCGCAACCTCTCCGCAGACCAGATTACGACCGCTGCGAGCGATGTGATCCAGCCGGGCGGCATGATCTGGGTCGTAGTCGGCGACCGACAAAAAATTGAATCCGGCATTCGCGAACTGGAAATTGGCGACATCTCGCTGCTGGATCCGGACGGCAAGCCGCTGGGCCCGTAAACCGCCATCATCCCCGCCCGGAATCGTCACCGGGCGGGGCATATGCACGCCGGTAGTCGGCCCTGCAGGATTCCGATAGGCTAGTTGCAGTTCCCGGATGCAAAGCGCGGCGCATGAAAGCGGTCGACTATCTCACTTTGATCGAGCAGGCGAGTGTTTACGACGTCGCAACGACTACGCCACTTGAAATCGCCGCTAACCTGTCCACGCGAATTGGCAACCGCATACTGCTGAAGCGCGAAGACCTGCAGTCGATCTTTTCCTTCAAACTCCGCGGTGCCTACAACAAGCTGAACGCCATCGCACCGGAGACCCTTCGCAAGGGCGTCATATGCAGTTCCGCCGGCAATCACGCGCAGGGCGTTGCTCTGGCTGCGAGTCGCAAGCAGGTGCGTGCGGTCATCGTCATGCCGGTGACAACGCCGAGCATCAAGGTTGATGCGGTGCGAAAGCTCGGTGGCGAGGTTGTGTTGCACGGAGACAGCTACGACGACGCGTACGCCCACGCGCGGCAACTCGAATCCGCCCAGGGCCTGACGTTCATTCATCCCTTCGACGACCCTTTCGTTATTGCAGGCCAAGGCACTATCGGCCGCGAGATCCTGGAGCAGGCGGAGGAGGATATTCACGCTGTTTTCGTTCCCGTGGGCGGCGGTGGCCTGATAGCCGGGATCGCGACCTGGATCAAAGCGAAGAATCCCGGCGTCAAGGTCGTTGGCGTCGAACCGGTGGATTCGTCTGCGATGCACGATTCGCTGCAAGCCGGCAGCCCTGTGACATTGCGCCACGTCGGCATCTTCGCCGACGGTGTAGCCGTCCGCCGGGTGGGTGATGAAACATTTCGCCTGTGCCAGGAGTTCGTCGACGAGATCGTTACCGTCGACACGGACCAGATCTGTGCCGGCATCCGCGATATTTTCAACGACACGCGCTCCATTGCCGAGCCGGCGGGTGCGCTGGCCGTCGCCGGCGCGAAGAAGTACCTTGCCGATCGCCAGATGAAGGGACAAAGTGTCGTCGCCATCGTTTGCGGCGCCAACGTCAACTTCGACCGGCTGCGTCACATCGCCGAGCGCGCGGCTGTCGGCGAGCAGCGCGAGATGCTCCTGGCCGTCGAGATTCCCGAGCACCCTGGCAGTTTTCGGAGCTTTTGCGAAGCCATCGGCAAGCGCAGCGTCACCGAATTCAATTACAGGTACAGCGATTCGGACAAAGCGCACATTTTTGTCGGCGTCGAACTACGGCAAGGCGCGACGGAACGAAGCGAGCTGATCGGCAAATTGCGCGCGCTCGGTTACCCGCTTGAAGACCTGAGCGATAACGAGGTGGCAAAGCTGCACGTTCGCCACATGGTCGGCGGCCGGGCACAGAAACTGGAGAATGAGCGGCTGTTTCGTTTCGAGTTTCCGGAGCGTCCCGGTGCCCTGCTCAATTTTCTGCAGGCAATCGGCACGAAGTGGAACATCAGCCTCTTTCATTACCGCAACCATGGCTCGGACCACGGACGCATACTGGCCGGCATCCAGGTTCCCCGGGACGAGTCAGGAGAACTCGAAGCCCATCTTGCCGAGCTTGGGTACGCGCACTGGGAAGAAAGCGACAACCCCGCCTACGCGATGTTTCTCGCCTGAGGGGAGAAGTTGCCACGAAAAAAGGTGCCGAGCTGGAAAAAGGTGCCGGATTTATTTTTCCGCAGAGAGAAATGGTACCGGGTCTATTTTGGTAGAAAAATAAATCCGGCACCTTTTTCCTCCGCCTACGCGATGTTTCTCGCCTGAGGGGAGAAGTTGCCGCGACTCAGTTGCGGAACGAGCTGTCCTGCCGATCGAGTTTGCGCAACAGGCCCGGCCAGGCCAGGCTGCCGCCGAGGCCCTTCGTCACTGCCTCCGCCTGCGCCTTGATGCCAGCCAGGATTTGCGGACTGATCGAGGTCAGGGGTACGCCGGCGGACTGCGCAAGCAGCTGCGTCTGGCAGGCCGTCTCCAGCACGTACATATACAGGAACGCATCCGGTATGGTCGCAGCCGCGGTCAGCAAGCCGTGATTTCGCAGGATCATGTGCGAACGGTTGCCGAGATCCGCAACGAGGCGCGGCTTCTCCGCATCATTGAGCGCCAGGCCTTCGTAATCATGGTAGGCAATCGATGCCAGCGGGAACAGCGAGACCTGTGACAGCGGCAGCAGGCCGCCCGCCTGGGCAGATACCGCCACACCGGCCTTGGTGTGCGTGTGAATAACGCAGGCGACATCATGTCGCGCGGCATGAATGGCGCTGTGAATCGTGAATCCAGCGGGGTTGATCATGTGTGGTGTCTCGAGAACCTTCGCTCCGTACAGATCGACCTTCACCAGGCTGCTTGCCGTCATTTCCTCGAACAGCAAACCGTATGCATTGATCAGGAAATGTTCGTCGGGACCGGGAACCCGCGCCGAAATGTGCGTGAACACAAGGTCGTCCCACCCGTACATGGCGATCAGCCGGTAACAGGCGGCGAGATCGACACGGGTCTGCCATTCGGCATCCGAAACCTGGTCGCGGACGGACAGATTCCTGGCTGCTTTGCTCATGAACTCGCTCCAATTAGCCGGGGACAGTGACCGAATTCCTGTGTGGTTTCATCAGCAGACACACATGCGCGTGCTGAATTCGGTCACTGTCCCCGAATTGTCCGTTCAGTTTCCGCTGCAATCTTTTCCGGGCTTAAGCAAGCCACTTATTCCAAATTGTTCGCAACCTTTTTCGCGCGCCCTGCATCCAACATGCAAGATCAACGAAATCGGCCTGCGCAAACAATTCTTGCAAGCAATGACCCGCGGGTGTCATTGATCGCCGGCGATTTCGTACCGGGTGGCAGACGAAACAAATATACCCCTTATGCAGTTTGTTTCGTACCTTGACGGTGGCTTCGGCCACCGTCATTTTTTTGGCCCCGCTCAGCCGGCTGACGTGTAGGCCCGGTCGTGTATGAGGCTGATTTTTCCCGCCTGGGAAAGGCGGTAGAAATGCCGCAGTTCCTCGAGGCAATGCGGATTGCCGTCCGGCATGCGCTTCAGCAGTCCGTGACAATAGCGGCCGGCGTAATGATTCGCCGTCGCATACCGCTGTCGTTGCGCGTCATCGAGGGCCGGGTTGAAGGAAATATCGTCGAAGAGCCAGCGGTGCAGCAAGTGCGCGAAGTCGCACTCCTGTTGCGCCTGTGCGAGCAGCCAGGTGCTGATGAACTTGTCCACCTCCGCCTGCATCTCCAGCTCCATCAACGTCACCTTGCGATCCTGGCGAGCGTTCCATACCAGGTAGTTGAAATGGCTTACGCCTTCGAGGACGGTCCACACGTCCTTGAGCCTCGGTGCGTTGAGTTGCTCGAGCGGATTTTCTCCATCCAGGCGGTCGAGAAGTTGCTGATCAAGGTACAGACAAAGGTCGAGCGAGCCGCCACTTTCCGAGACCAGCACGGATTCCTCGCAGTTCGGTACGAGCGTGCCCCGGCCGAGTATGCCGGCGAGCGTCGGGTCGGTAACCAGGTAATCGGTAATCGCGCAACCGGGGTCCGCGCGATAGATCCCGCTGAGGTAGTTCTGCAGATCGCGTAGCATCAGTGCCTGGGCCGTGTGCCAAGCCCGTGGAGCGGAACGACGCCATGTTGCCTGAGCAACGCCGCAGCCCGACGACTGCCGGTCTTGAGCCAGACTTCATAGGTGCGCAGCAGGTCGATGTCCGATGAACGTCGCGTCTCATCACGGACATCGTTCAGCACGTCGACGACTATCTGGAATTTGGAGGCAAGTTCGGCGTATACGCCGGCAAGTGCGCGGCCCCGCACCGTTCCACGGACTTCGTCGGACAGCGAGCTGTAGGCGCTGCCACCCATATAGATGTAGTAGTCCAGGTCAACCAGCTTGTGCGCCAGGCTGTCGGCAAAAAAGCCGGCAATAAACAGCGCGACATCACCGATCCGCTGCAACGCGAAGCTGCGCTCTTCCGCGGTTTTCGCATCCACCGCATCGGCAAGCATGAGCGCCAGCGGCCGCAACCCGTACATGTCGCCGTGATCTTCGTACAGTTCTTCCGACCTCGAGAAGATCGTCAGCAGGTTGACGACGTAATGAGTGGCGTGAGTATCGACTGAGACGCCCTGGCGATCGATGGCTGCATCGATGGACTGCCGGAAATAGTCACGAAGATTTCGGACCGGCATCACGTGGCCAGTAGTAGCGTGGGTATTCATCGCCAAGCTTTCCTCCTTGCGAAAAGAAAACCTTGTGGTTCAGCGGTCGACTGCCAAACGCGTGTACCTCGATGAAAGTCGCCGGGACCACCGCAAATCGCCTTCCCCATTCGTCCGGGAAACGCACGCATAGGATGTATAACTTTTTTGGAGTTGAACATTTGTGACTAAGTTCACGATCGCCGGCACACTGTGGCAGCGGCGGCAAGGAAATGTGACCTGCCGACCAGTGCTGCTGCGGGCCGGCCTCTGATAGACTGGAGTGTCCGGACAAGAACAAGAAGGATCACACCATGGGGATTGCCGACGTACTGGCAACGGTGAACTGGCTGGCTGTTCTGGCCGCGACGGCCGCCGCGTTCACGCTGGGGGCTTTCTGGTATTCCAGGTCCATGTTCGGCAATGCGTGGATGCAGGAAGTGGGGCTCTCCGAGGAATCCCTGGCAAAAATCAACATGCGGCCGGTACTCGCCGGCACGGCCGTGCTGCAATTCGTAGCTGCTACAGCGCTTGCCGCATTTCTCGGCGCGGGAAGTACCTGGCAAACGGGACTGCAATCCGGCCTGGTCGTGGGCATCTGCTGGATCGCAACGGCATACGGCGTCACTTATCTTTTCGAATTGCGATCATTGCGCCTGTTCAGCATCAATGCGGGCTATTACATCGTGACCTTTGCCGTGATGGCTACCATCATCGGCGCCTGGCATTGAAGCGGCGATGCTGAAAGGCAAGTCTGCTACCACATTTCGCGTACGCGTCCTGCCACGTCGATGCGGCTGCTGCTGACCGGAGCGAGCCGATTGGAGGCGGTCTCCGCCGGCCCATAGAATCGTGCTTGCATCGTGCGCATCAGGCGCTCCGTCATGAAACGGCTCCTCGCCCCGTAAACATGCTTGTCGCCGTCGCGGCGCTGCTGGGTGACGTGGTATTTGAGCGGCGCTATCAGCTGCAGGGATTGCTTGGCACGAGTCATTGCAACGTACAGCAGGCGACGTTCCTCCTCGATCAGGTCCGCCTTGCCGGTGGCAAATTCGGATGGGAAATTTCCGTCGGCAAAATTCAGCAGGTAAACCGCCTCCCACTCCTGGCCTTTTGCCGAATGCACCGTCGACAGGATCAGATAGTCCTCGTCCAGCAAAGGATCGCCGGCGAGGTCGCCGCCTGCCGCCGGCGGATCCAGCGTCAGTTCGGTCAGGAATCGTTCCCGTGTCGGGTAGCGGCCGGAGATCTGTTCGAGCTGCTCAAGGTCGGCTTCGCGCGTCTCCAGTCCGTCGTACAGCCGCTCGAGTTGCGGCTGGTACCATTTCCTTACGGCCGTGATCTGGGTCTGCCAGGCGTTGTCATCCAGCGGTGCGGCAGACAACTGCTCCATCAGTTTGCAAAAGGACGGCCATTCCTCACGGGCGCCGGATGGCGGCGAGAAATGTCGCAGCGAGCCGAAACGAAAATCCGCAGCGGCATGATGCCCGAAGCAACGTGACGCATAGGCCGGTCCCATTCCGGGCAGGAGTTTGAGAACCCTGAATGCTGCGACCTGGTTACGGGGGTTTTCCGCCCACTTGAGGATCGACAGCAGGTCCTTGACGTGACCGGCCTCGAGGAATTTCAGGCCGCCGTACTTGACATAGGGAATATTGCGACGAACCAGTTCGAGTTCCAGCCTGTCGCTGTGATGTGCGCCGCGAAACAGCACCGCCTGATTCTTCAGTTGCATACCCTGCTCGCGGTTGGCGAGGACTCCGTGTACGACGAATTCCGCCTCCGCGTCGGCGTCTTCCACCGTGACGTACTGCGGCTTCGTACCGCCCTTTTTCGCGGTGAACAGGTTCTTACGGTACTGGCGCTCACTTTCCGCTATCAGGCAGTTTGCGCTGTCCAGTATCGGTTGCGTCGATCGATAGTTCTCCTCCAGGCTTACGACGGTCGCCGTCGGGATGTACTGATCGGGAAACCCGAGGATATTCGCGACGTCGGCGGCACGAAACGAGTAGATCGACTGCGCGTCGTCACCGACGACAGTCAACCCCTGCCCTTCCGGTTTGATGGCGTTCAGGATCTCGGCCTGCAGCAGGTTCGTGTCCTGGTATTCGTCGACCAGCACGTGATCGAACCAGGAACCGATCTCCGAGGCTATCTCCGGCTCGGCAACCAGGTGACTCCAGTACAGCAACAGGTCATCGTAGTCGAGCGCATTACTCTCCTGCTTGCGCGACACGTAGGCGCGAAACAGCTCGCGAAGTTCGGGCTCCCAGTCCTGGCACCAGGGAAAGGTCGCGGCCAGTGCATCCGCCAGCGACATGCGCGCGTTCACACAGCGGGAGTAGATTGCAAGGCAGGTATCTTTCTTCGGAAAGCGCCTGGATGTCGCCGACAGCTTCAGCTCGTGCCGCACGACGTCCATTACGTCAGCAGAATCGCCGCGATCCAGTACCGAAAACCCGGGATCGAGGCAAAGGTTATGGGCGTAGTGGCGCAGCAGCCTGTTCGCCACCGAATGAAAGGTACCCGACCATGGCAGCTGTACCGGCGATGCGTTGCTGCCGTGATTGTCACGCAGCGCTTTGCGCACGATCGATTCGACCCTTTGGTTCATGGTCTGCGCCGCACGCCGCGTGAAAGTCAGCAGCAGGATGCGTTCCGGATTGACGCCCTGCACCACGAGGTGGGCCACCCGATGTGCCAGCGTCATGGTCTTGCCGGTACCCGCCCCTGCGATCACCAGCAAGGGTCCCGCGGTGTAGCGGCCATCGCCGTTCCGGGCGCCGTAACTCGCCGCCTGCCGTTGCGAGGGATTCAGATCCTGCAGGTAATCCACTGGAATTTCGGCCGCTGCGCGCATGTGAGTCCCGGGAAAACTTCTGTATTTTTATACAGTACTGGACGAATTTACAAGTCCTGCAGGAGAAAGTCTTCGATGACCCGCGCGAGTCTCGCCGGCTGCTCGAAATGGGCCATGTGTCCCGCACCCGGGATCGTGACGATCTGCGCGCCCGGGTATTCCGATGCGGCGTTGCCGCCGGCGAGCCAGGCTTTGCCGGCCTCGAAGAAATCGGAGTCTTCGCCGCTGACCACCAGCACCCTGGCGCGGATCGCGGCGCGACAGGCCATGGCTTCGGCTCGCCGGTACTGCACGGCATTCGGCAGCTTGTGGGCCGGGTCCGCCTTGATCTCGATGCCGGCATCGCTTTCCGTCGCCCATTGCATCGCAACGAACAGCGCCCTGTCCGGCGGCATGGCGGGACTGCGCTTCAGGATCTTCGGCACGAGCTCGTCCCAGGACCGATACCGCGTGTACCCGCGCCTTTCGCGCCCCGCTTCGATCCAGCGCCGGTAGTGAGCAGGGGCATTCGCGGGGTCGCTGTCCGCCAGGCCGAAGCCTTCGATGTTGACGAATGCGCTCACCCGCTCGGGCATGACGCCGGCGTACAGGCCGGCAACGTTTGCCCCCATGCTGTGACCGACCAGTTGCACGGACCGGTCCGGGCTGTAGATGCCGAGCAGCGCATCCAGATCGGCGACGTAATCCGGGAACCAGTAGCACTCGGTCCGGTAATGCGATTCGCCGAAGCCGCGCCAGTCGGGGGCGATGACCCGCCAGTCCGATGACAACTCATCAACCAGGAACTGGAAGGTGCTTCCCGTATCGCCCCAGCCGTGCAACAGGAACATCGTCCTGGCGTTTTCTTCGCCCCACTCGTTGATGCAGTAGTCGACTCCACGGATCCGGTGTCTGACCGTTCGTCGCGGTACTTTGGGTTCATAACAGTATGCGGATTTCAAATTTCTGACTTCGGCACAAGCGCTGCGTGCTCTTTGGCTAATTCATCGGGGGTCGTGTATAAATTCCGGGCAATTCTGATTGAGTCCCTTCGAGTAGTACAGGGCGGTCGCGCCCATCCGACAATGACATTCGAGATCGCACTGGTTCTTGGCATCCTGGCCATCTCGCTGATCCTGTTCGTCAGCGAGGTCGTCCGCACGGATCTCGTGGCCCTGCTGGTACTCGGAACACTGGCGGTCACCGGCCTGGTCGGGTCCGAAGACATATTCCAGGGCTTCAGCAGCAGTGCAGTAATCACCGTGTGGGCCATGTTCATCCTGAGCGAAGGCCTCACCAGGACCGGTATCGCCAACGTCATCGGCCACCAGGTGCTGCGCGTCGCGGGTAAACGTGAAGTGCCGATGATCCTCGTGATCATGTTGACGTCGGGCGTACTCGCCGCGTTCATGAATAACATCGGTGTTGCCGCATTGATGTTACCCGTCGCGGTGGAAGTCGCCCGGCGTACGCGCATTCCGGTGTCCCGTCTCCTGATGCCCCTCGCTTTCGGTACGTTGCTCGGCGGCATGACCACCCTGATCGGGTCGCCGAGAAACCTGCTGATCAGCGAGGCGTTGAGCCGCGGCGGTTACGAACCGTTCCATCTTTTCGATTTCACGCCGCTTGGCGGTGCGCTCATGATCACCGGGGTGTTGTTCGTCGGACTGGTCGGCAGGCTGCTGCTGCCGAGGACTCAGGTCGCGCGCAGCCGGCAACACAGCCAGCGCAGTCTCAGGTCGCTGTACAAACTGCAGGAACAAACGTTCCTGATGCGCATCCCGGCAGATTCGGTGCTGGTTGGCAAGACGCTGGCGGACAGCCGTATCGGCGCATCGACGGGACTGATCATTCTCGCGCTGGTTCGTAACGGCCGCAGCGAGACTTTTCCGAGCCGGCAGATGGTGCTGCGTGGCGGCGACAGCATCCTGGTGCAAGGGCGCATCCACCAGTTTCGCGAGCTGCAGCGCTGGAGCGATCTCGTGATCGAGCGCGAGGCACCGGTATTGAAATCGATGGTCGCCGCGCGTATGGCTTACGCCGAGGCGTTTCTCCAGGACGGGTCGCCGCTGGTCGGTGAACTGGTGCACCAAGCGTCCTTCCGCAACCGATTCAACGTAAGCATCGTCGGTATCTACCGGCGTAATCAGTACCGGCTGACGAACCTGGCCTACGTGCCGCTGCGCGCCGGCGATCGCCTGTTGCTGCAAGGCGAGACCGAGGATATTGCCAACCTGGAGAAACACACTGATTTCCAGCGTGTGTCGGTACTCTCCCCGGAGAATCTGCAGAATGTGTATAAGGCCGATGAGCACCTGTTCGTCGTGCGCCTGCCGAAGTACAGCGACCTGGCCGACGTCACGCTTCGGCGGAGCCGGCTCGATGACGTATTCGATTTTCGCGTTCTTGCGATATTTCGCGATGGGAAACTCACGGTCATGCCGCGCGGCGACGAAGTGCTCGTCGGCGGAGACCTGCTGCTGATCGAAGGCCAGCACGAAGACCTGGATGTCCTGCGCGGCCTGCAGGAACTGGAAGTGGAGACCCGCACCGTGCCCAGCCTCGGCGCATTCGAGTCCGCGCGACTGACACTCATGGATGCGACGCTCGATCCGCGCAGCACGCTGGCCGGCAAGACCGTCGGCGAACTGAATTTCCGCAAGCGTTATGGCATCGAGCTGGCGGGCATCTGGCGCGAGGGCGGGCCGCTGGGCACCGACCTCGCCGACGAACGCCTGCAGGTCGGAGACGCGCTGTTGCTGCTCGGTCCGCGCGATCGTTTGCAGTTGCTCGCCAACGATTCTGATTTCCTGATCCTGACGCCGCTCGGCCAGGAACCACCGGATACCGGCCGAGCCCGGCTGGCGGCGCTCATCATGTTCGGCGTCGTGGCGAGCGTCATGGGCGGGCTGGCGCCGATTGCGGTCGCCGCCGTGGTCGGCGGCAGCATCATGGTGCTCACGGGCTGCCTCAACATGGAACAGGCGTATCGCGCTATCAACTGGCAAGCCATCTTCCTGATCGCCGGCATGTTGCCGCTCGGCACCGCCATGCAGGAGACCGGCGCTGCATCCTGGCTCGCCACGCAGCTGATGGCCCTGCTGGGTGATTCCGGGCCCTGGTCCGTGATCATGGGACTTTATGTGCTTACCGCGATGGCATCCATGATCATTCCGGCGGCAGTGCTGGTCGTGCTGATGTCACCTATCGTGCTGACAGCAATGGCCGACATGGGCGTGCTGCCGCACACGGCGATGATGGCGATCGCCATGGCTGCGGCCAGTTTTTCCAGTCCGATTTCCCACCCGGCGAACATCCTGGTCATGGGGCCCGGCGGATATCGATTCATTGATTACCTGAAAGTCGGTGTGCCGCTGACGCTGGTATTGTTCGTCGCCGCCATGTTGCTGCTGCCGGTATTCTGGCCGCTAAACCCTGTGCAGCCCTGACACACTTTTGATCAATGGCTGGATCGGCCTTTCCCTGTCACGGAATCAGCACGGTCGATCCGGTCGTCTTGCGGGACTCGAGATCGGCCTGCGCCTTCGCCGCATCCTTCAGCGCGTAACGCTGGTTGACATTTATTTTCAGTACGCCGCTTTGCAGGACATCAAACAACTCGGCGGAGGCCACAAGCAATTTGTCCCGCGTACTGATGAAGTCGAACAGCACCGGTCGCGTAACATACAGGGAGTGCCGTCTGGCCAGCTCGGATGGCGCAAAAGGAGCGACCGGCCCCGAAGAATTTCCGAACGACACCATGACGCCGTGCGGCCGGAGCGAATCGAGGGATGCAAAAAATGTGTCCTTGCCGACGGAATCGTACACGGCCGCGACTCCCTCGCCACCGGTCAGTTTGCGCACGGCGGCGGGGACGTCCGGGTCGTCGGCCATCACTATATGCTCGCAGCCCTGGGACCGGGCGAGTTCGGCCTTTTCCCTGGTGCTGACAACGCCGATGACAGTCACACCCAGCGACTTCGCCCACTGGCTCGCGAGTGAACCGACACCGCCGGCGGCCGCATACAACAATACCGCGTCGCCTTTCCTCACCGGGTAACTCCGGCGGAGCAGGTACCATGCCGTCAGTCCTTTCAGCAACACCGCGGCGGCCTGTTCGTCACTGATTGCCGGCGGTATCGGGACCAGCTGGCTTGCCGAAAAATTTCGGGCCTCGGCGAATGCATCCGCGGGCCGGCCGGTGTAGACGACGCGGTCGCCGACCCTGACATCCTTTACTCCCGCGCCCACGGCTTCAACGACGCCGGCGGCCTCGCTGCCCAACCCTGCCGGCAATGTTGATGGATAAAGTCCGGTTCGAAAGTACGTATCGATGAAATTCAGCCCGATGGCCTTGTGCCGGATCCTGGCTTCGCCGGCCGCGGGATCCGGCAGGTCGACCTCCTCGAACCGGAGCACTTCCGGTCCGCCGAACTGATGAATCCTGATTGCATGCGTTTTCATTTCGATTGTACTTTCCTGACTCATGGCGGCGGGTATTCGCAGCATATCGCAAGTAGAATGCCGGTTGCTGGCCGAACAAGGAATACACATGGGGCGGGCGGACAACAGGATCGCGCTGGTCACCGGTGCCGCGCAGGGGCTCGGTGCCGCCATCGCGCGCATGCTTGCCGGCGAAGGCGCGCGCGTGATGCTGACTGACATCAATGCCAACGGTGTTGCATCGGTGGCTGCGTCGATCAACGCACGACGTGCGGATTGTGCGGCCTCGATGCACCAGGACGTTACGGACGAAGATCGCTGGGGCGAAGTACTGGCCGCGACCGTCGAACATTTCGGTGGTCTGCATGTTCTGGTCAACAACGCCGGAATCGGATCGGTAGCCAGTGTCCAGGATGAAACCCTCGAAACCTGGCACCACGTTCACGCTGTCGACCTGGACAGCGTTTTCCTCGGCTGCAAGTACTCGATCCCGCATATCGCTGCCAGCGGAGGCGGATCCATCGTCAATATCTCGTCCATATCCGGCATCATCGCCGCGCACAATCTCGCTGCCTATAACTCTGCCAAGGCGGCCGTCAGGCATCTCAGCAAGTCAGTTGCGCTGCACTGCGCCAGGTCCGCCAACAACATACGCTGCAACTCGGTACACCCGGTTTTCATCGATACGCCTATACTTGACGGGATGGTTGGTGATTCGGACCGCGCCAGTGTCCTGCAGAAGCTGGGGCGCCAGGTCCCGCTTGGCCGCGTCGGGACGCCGGAGGATGTTGCCTATGCCGTGCTGTATCTCGCCTCGGACGAGTCCCGGTTTGTAACCGGAACCGAAATCCGGGTCGACGGCGGCATCAGTGCAATGTAGTGTCGTTGCAGGCGTAGCGGGTTTCATAACATGGTCAATCGCGTAGTCATCGCGGGCGCAGGGCACGCGGCCGGTCAGGCAGCAGCGACTCTGAGGCAAAGGAAGTTTACCGGCGAGATCCTCATGGTCGGCGAGGAACCCTGGTACCCGTACCAGCGTCCGCCCTTGTCGAAAAAATTTCTTGCCGGCGAACTGCCGGCCGAAAGGCTGCATCTCAAACCCGACAGCTATTATGCCGAAGCCAATATAGACGTGCGCCTCGAAACGCGCGCCGAATCGATCAGCCGAAAGGACAAGTCCGTCAGCCTGTCGTCGGGCGAGACGGTGCGTTACGACTCGCTGATCCTTGCGACGGGCGCAGTCGTGCGTCGCCTGTCGTTGCCAGGCACGGACCTGCGCGGCGTTCATTACCTGCGAAACATTCACGACGTGGACGTGATGCGCAAGGACATGCTGCCGGGCCGGCGCATGGTAGTGATCGGCGCAGGCTACATCGGGCTCGAGGTCGCCGCCGTCGCCCGCCAGCTCGGCCTCGATGTGACGGTGGTCGAAACGGAAAGCCGCGTGATGAGCCGCGTCGTGTCGTCTCAGGTGTCCGAGTTCTACGAGAAAGAACATCGCAGCCACGGCGTCGAACTGCGGCTCTCGACCGGCGTCACGGGTTTCTCAGGTGGCAGCCGTGTCGAATCAGTCAATTTGCGCGACTCGAACCCGCTGCGATGCGACCTGGTATTGATAGGTATCGGTATCGAACCGAATGTCGGCCTTGCCGCGGCGGCGGCGTTGGAGATCAATAACGGCATCGTGGTCGATGATCTGTGCCGGACCGGCGACCCGGATATTTACGCGATCGGTGACTGCACCTTTCATCCGAACGCCATTTTCGGCCGCAGCGTGCGACTCGAGTCGGTGCATAACGCTCTCGAGCAGGCGCGGACGGCGGCGCAAAACATCTGTGGTGAGGAAACACACTACTGCGACGTACCCTGGTTCTGGTCAGACCAGTACGACATCAAACTGCAGATAGCCGGATTGTCGCAAGGCTACGACCAGACGGTGCTGCGCGGTGCCCCCGACAGCCGCTCGTTCTCCTGCCTGTACCTGAAGAACGGAGCACTGATCGCCGTGGACGCGATCAACAGCCCGAGAGACTTCATGCAGGCCAAACCATTGATCGCCACCAAGGCTTCCGTGCCGGTCGACTTGCTGGCGGATCCGGCTGTGGCCCTGAAGGACCTCTGCGTCCAGGACTGATTGCGGGACTGCCGTGCGAGTTACTGTGCGCTGCTTTCCGACGTCCTCGCGATGTTCAGGCTGCCATGCATCGCTACCGGTCCCTCGAGCGCCGAGTAAACCGTTGCGTTCACGGATTCCATCGCTTCGGCGGACACACTGTCAAACTCTCCGGACCCGCCGACGACTCTGGCCGTGCCGAGTGCTTCCGGACCGACTGTTATCGAACCGTGCCAGTTGCCGCGCCAGCTGTCGCTGGAACTCAGGCGGGCCGGACCTACTATGTCCCGCAGCAGCGACCAGTAATTCTCGACCTGTTGGACCAGCAGGGTTCCGCGACCCGGCAAATAGATGTGCCAGACACTGTCCACCAGCGCCTCACCACGAAGCGGGCGCGATTTCTCGGACTTCGACGAAAACTTTATGCCGACGCCGGCCGGTTCTCCGCGTGCGTTGGCCAGTTCGGTGACGGTCACCCAGGTTTTCTGTATGGCCGGTTCCCACAGTTCCTGCACTTTGAGCGGGTATGGCTTGCGCAATGATTCGCCGTCGTTGGTGAAAAGCAGGGACTCCGACGGAGCGAGTGAATAGTCGAGGACGGCCAGCATATCGTCGGAAACCGCGACCGGTGACAGCGATTGTCTCGCGACGAACGGGTTCAGGTACAGACCAGCGAGCAGCAGCACCGAACCGGCCAGGATCCCGACGACCAGTGAAATAAAGTATTTCATTTCGATTCTTCCTGCAGCCCGATGAGTGCTACCTGCAGATCGATACGACCTTCACTGTCCGGATCGTCACTGCCGTCTTCACGCACGAATGCTTCCCGGACGGATCCGCGCCGGAGTTCGAATTCTCCGGTTCCGGCGCGCAGTGTGCCAGCGCGCGCCTGGCCAGCGCCGGGATTCGGTTCCAGCGCGGCAAACATCGTGCCTCGCGCGGGCAGGTGAATAACCCATTGCACGAAGCCGGCGCCTCCGCCTTGCTTCATGCGGCTCGCTACCCCGATGACCGTGTTGTCCCGGTCGCGCACCTTGAACAGCTCGGCCTCGAAACCCGACAAAGCCGGTGCATCGGGCCACGCAAGGCCCGCAGGTACAGGTGTAGCAACTCCGGGCCGGCCGACCATGATGCGATCGCCGGGCAACCGTACACTGAAGGTTTCCTCGTTTCCGCCGTTGGTAAGTACGGTCACGTGCGAGGGCACACGATGCTGGTCCACGACCGGCACGAGGTGCAGGAGCGCGCCGGTGCCGAACAGGCCCAGAAACAAACCGAAAACAAAAGTCCTGAACAAAGCGTGCGTCCTCGACGAAATGCGCGGGAAACCGCGACTGCAGATACTAGTAGGAAAGCCGGCGCGCCTCACGTCATTGCCGACGATTTGTGACCTGGTGCACAATTTCCGGACTCTCGCCCGGCTGCCTGTCACGAGGCTGGCATTGGCCGCCCCTCACGCAATCGATACAATGCCGGCCGCGATTTCTCACCTGACCGGAGGCCTTGCATGCAGTCCATCTGCCTCTGGTCTGGCCCGCGAAATGTCTCGACCGCCCTGATGTACAGCTTCGCGCAGCGCGACGATACCCGCGTCATCGATGAACCTCTCTATGGCCACTACCTCAGAGTCAGCGGTGCGGCTCATCCCGGCCGCGAGCAGGTCATGGCATGCATGAACTGCGATGGAAACTCCGTCATGCAATCCCTGCTGCACCCTGCCATCGCAGCAACCAGGCCGGTGCTGTTCATGAAGCACATGGCTCATCACCTCGTCGACATCGATGCCGGCTTCCTGAAAGAAACGCAAAACGTATTTCTGATACGGGACCCTGCGGAAATGTTGCCATCCCTGACGATTCAGTTGCCGGATGCAACGCTCGCCGATACCGGACTTGCCGTGCAATCCAGGCTCTACGACGAGTTGCGCAGTCAAGGTCAACAGCCGGCCGTACTCGATTCCCGCGAGCTGTTGCTCGATCCGGAGCGCGTGCTCAGGCTGCTGTGCGGCGAACTGGGACTCCGCTTTGACCCGGGCATGCTGAGCTGGCCGAAAGGTCCGATTCCCGAGGATGGCGTATGGGCCAGGCACTGGTACCACGCCGTGCACCAGAGCACCGGGTTCACCAAGTACAAGCCGAAGCGGGGCTTCCCTCCGCGACTCGGTGGCCTGCTGGCCGAATGTGCACCACATTATGAGAAACTATTCGCGCACGCCATTCGTGCACAAGATGGAGACTGATGTGCAAAGCCTGGATCCACGCAACAGGGACATCCTGGTAAGTATCAACGGCAAGCTCGTGCCGCGTGCCGAAGCCCGCATATCGGTGTTTGACAGTGTCGTGCAGGGCGGCGACGCTGTGTGGGAAGGCCTGCGGGTTTACAGGGGACGAATCGCTGCTTTCGCTGCACATCTGCAAAGGCTGCAGAATTCCGCCAAGGCTTTGGCATTTGCCTCGATACCGTCCAGCGACGAAATTCGCAAGGTTGTATTCGCGACTCTCGAGGCCAACGGGATGACGGATCAAACCCACATTCGGCTGACGCTCAGCCGTGGTGAGAAGATTACGTCCGGCATGAATCCGCGACTGAACCAGTCCGGTTGCACACTGATCGTCCTGGCCGAATGGAAGCCGCCTGTCTATGCCGACAGCGGGATCGAGGTAATAACCTCATCGATCCGGCGCAACACAACGCAATGCCTCGACTCCAAAATCCATCACAACAATCTCCTGAACAACATTCTCGCTGCCATCGAAGCAAATGTGGCTGGGGTCGCGAGCGCGGTCATGCTCGATATCAATGGCTTCATTTCAGAAACCAACGACACCAATATTTTCCTGGTTCGTGATGGCAAACTGCTCACACCGCTTGCGGATAGCTGCCTTCCGGGCCTGACGCGGCAGATGGTGCTGGACATAGCGCTCGAACATCACGTGATCGCCATCGAGAAGAACCTCTCGTTGACGGAGCTCTATACCGCCGATGAGGCGTTTACCAGCGGCACCATGGGCGAGCTGACGCCTGTCCTGAAGGCGGACGGACGTGTCATCGGCAGCGGCCGACGTGGCCCGGTCACGGAGCGATTCCAGGAATTGCATCGCCAGCACGCGTACCAACACGGCGAGGCATTGCCATTCTGGTCAAACCAGTGAGGTTACGCCGCCTCAATCGCGACTGAAGTAGGCGGCAATGTAGTCGTCCAGGCTCAGCTTATCGCCCGCCTCCATGGCCTTCTGGCGCAACAGCGAGTCGCGTGCTTCGGTCTCCAGCTCGCGGAAACGCTCGGGCCGCATGGGCTCGAGGGCCGCAAAATAATCGCGGTGCCCGATCGCCGCCTGCATGGCGAAATCGAAAAATCCGGTGCCCGCCGTTTTCAGTTCCCGGAGTATGCGTGCCGAGGGAGTGGCATCCGGGTTTCCCAGCAGCTCGGCTTGCACGTCGACTGCATCCCGGTAGTCACGGCCGCCGTTTCCGCGGTCGATCAACTCCGCCACCGCCTTCACATCGCGCACTATTTCCTTACCCCACTCCGCAATTGAAATCGCTTGCCCGTCACGATAGAGGCGAAACTCCGGATCGCGGCCGCTTTTTGCCGTCTGGGTGTGATTCCGTGCCGCCTCGTCCCATGACCGGTCATCCAGCGGCGGACTGTCCTGGAGCAGGCAATAGATTGCAAAATCCTCGACAAAGCGCATCGCGTTCTGGTTGATCCCGACCGGATCGAACACGTTGATGTCGAGCGAGCGAATCTCGACATATTCGACGCCACCACGCCGCAGCGCCGCCGTAGGGCGTTCGCCCGACTTCGCGACCCGTTTCGGCCGGACCGGACTGTAGTACTCATTTTCAATCTGCAACTGATTGACGCTCAGCTGCCTGTAGTCGCCGTCCACCTTGACGCCGAACCGTTCGAATGCCGGCTCGGGCGTGCGTATCGCCCGGCTCAGATCGGCGACGTATTCGTCGAGGCCGTTCAGCGAGATGGTAAGCCGCGCCTGCGTCCGGTTGCTGTAACCGAGATCGCTCATGCGAAGTGAGGTCGCGAAAGGCTGGTAAAGCGTATCGAGGCCGAGCTCCGCCAACGACGGAGTGGACCCGCGCGCAAACGAACGACACAGTGCCGGTGATGCCCCGAACAGATACAGGATCAGCCAGCCGAATCGGCGAAAATTCCTCACCAGCCCGAAATACGCATGCGATCGCAGGCTTTCAATTCTGCCGCTGTGGGCCTCGATTTCCTGGTAGGCAGGCCAGAAAGCGTCGGGCATCGAGTAATTGAAATGGACTCCGGCGATGGTTTGCATGCTGCGTCCGTAGCGGAGCCCGAGACCACTGCGGTAGATCGTCTTCATGCGGCCGATATTCGAACTGCCGTAACGCGCCAGCGGGATCTCGTCGTCGCCACCGATGCGACACGGCATGCTGGACACCCAAAGGAGCTCGTCGCCCAGGCCGGCGTAACTGAACTGGTGTATATCGCACAGAAACCGCAGTGTCTCCCAGGTATGCATCGAAGCCGGCGTGACGAATTCGAGCAATGCCTCCGAAAAATCCGTTGTGATGAACCGATTCGTCAGCGCTGACCCGAATGCTTCCGGGTGCGGTTTGCGTGAGAGGTATCCCTGCGGCGTTACGCGAAGACTCTCCTTTTCGACGCCCTTCCGGCCTCCCCAGACGGGGTTGACGGAGCGTGTTGCGGCCAGGCGATTTATTCTTTTATCAAACATGTGAACCCGGGCTTTCAAGACTCAATCGTTGCAGCTGATATCGCTGGCCGACGCTGCGCATGGGCCGACTATACAGGCCACCCGATTTAGTGCCAATGAGACTTTCTTTTCTGTGACAACGACTTGGCCTGTTGCGGACGGCCCCAGCGGTCTCGGCAACCGGGTGGTTTCGTTATGGTTTATGATGGTCCCCAACCCGATTTGCATCCAGCCCGCGGCGGAGTCCATGTACCGAGCAACCGGCAATCTCCAGTCTGGATTCGTACTGGCCTGCGGCCTGCTCCTGTTCAGTCAACCCGCTGAAGCACTGCGCTGCGGAAACCGGCTCGTGCGTGACGGCATGCATGAGTCCCAGGTCAGGGCATTTTGCGGCGAACCTATAGCAACTCATCATCTCGGACTCGTGCTTCGAAGCGATTACCCGAGAACGTATGGCTACGGCGGGATAAGCAGCAGCTACTACAGGTACGGTTACGTGACCGAGGTCCTGGCAACCGAGCTCGTCTACAACTTCGGTCCCAGAAAGCTGATGCGCGTGCTTCGATTCGAGGGCGGATACCTCGTCGACATCAGGACTGCAGGCTATGGGTTCAAGGACACGAACGAGCGGTGATTGCAAACTGATTCACAATTCTTAAACCGCTGACATAATATGATGGCGGAAACCTCAGGGCGTCAGGTCAGCGGAGACAATCCAGGAATGAGTGACACAAAATCGCGACGGCTCAGCGACCGAACCAGCGGCCCGGCCACGCTCATAAGTGAAGCATGCAAGGTCACCGGCAAGATTTCGGGGCGCGGCAACTTCATGATCAGCGGGGAAGTCGAGGGTGACTGTGATATCGAGGGAACGGTCACGCTGGCAAAGAGCGGCCGGTGGAAGGGCACGATTAAGGCCAGCACCGTCATTGTGGCCGGAACCATCGACGGCGACATAGATGCTGCAGGGCACGTGGAGATTACAGATTCCGCGAGAATCGTCGGTACCGTCGCCGGTGAGGCCATCGCCGTTGCGGAAGGTGCTGTGGTGCAGGGCGTGATTAAAACGACCGGACGCTCGGAACCCGTCGAATTCGTCGAGAAACGCCAGGGTCAGGATTGAACCGCCGATCAGGGTTGCGGCCTCGCGTCCGGCACGATCGACACTAATACTCGATTATTTGCCCTCGAGATCTCATTCCAGTCACCGGCACTGAGTCCCGCGGTTGACTCGGGATATGGTATGGCAGGATCCGCGTTGCCATGTGACTCGATCTCGAAACGAATTCGGCCCTGAGTATCCTCAGCGGCTACGTTCACAAAATTCGCAAAACCAACGGATTGCCGTAACCCGAGGTCGACCGACTCGTCGTCACCAAAACCGACGGCATCACATGCTCCTGCGTCCATGTCCGGCGGCGGCAGGATGTAACTAGCCGGTCCGACCGCAATCATGCAGAAATCACCAACGTGGGACTCGACCCGCACCACGCCGGAGAACCCGGTCTCCAGCAGGCGATCGGACATTTCCTCAAATACCCGCCGCCGGCGATCGCCGAGCGGCAATTCGCCGAATTCGTAACGCGCCGCCTGGTTGGCGCCCCATTCGATCGATGACAGTGCCATTGAGAACGCCGTTCCCAGCGATTGCCGGAACTCGTCGATTCGACTCTGTACCGCCGTTGCATTCTCGGCAAAGCTGGAATTTCCGTGCGCCAACTCGTTTCGCAACAACGCGTTCTCACGTTGGGTCTCCTGCCAGCTTTGAACCTGCATCCAATACAGCCAGGCGAAAGTAATCACAAGCACGGTCAGCAGGACTATGGCGATCTTCAGGCGTGGCGGTATGACAGGACTCTCTTCGTCGGCGGGTTCCGCTGTTTCCGGCGTTGTCACCGCCGGCGCACGAATCTCCTCGGCAACCCTTGCTGCAATCGTCTCGTAACTGTCCAGCAGGTCCCTCCGCAGGACAGCGCGTTGCTGGTCGAACAAATCCTGGATAAGGACTCTCAGTTCCTTGTCCAGCTTGTCGATGCCGGGATACCCGTCACCGGCGCCGTCACCTTGCACCTTGTCCGCGGTCCGGCGACGTTCGGCCTCATCACCGATAACGTGCAGTGACCGCAATACCTTGGACACTTCCACCGGTTCGACCTGTTTCGGCAGGACCCCGACCGCGCCGAGCGCGCGTGCCTGGCCCACGTAGAGTTCCCCTCCCTGGGAGGTGTACATCATGATCGGGATCGTTGCCGTATCCGGATTGCTCTTGATGGCGGTGACCGCCTGGAAACCGTCCATGCCGGGCATCATATGGTCCATGAATACGACGTCCGGTCGGTGGTCTATCAGGTATTCGAGCGCAGCCTCGGCGGACTCTGCGGTGTCCACCATCAGGTCGTGCGACTCCAGCAGGCGCTTCAGGACGACCCTGGCGGACTTCGAGTCATCGACGATGAGGGCTGTCTTGCGCAATGCCGCTCCCCGCTGCATGCATGCCGATTTGAAAATACCGGCCTTCGAACCATTATGTCACGGTGATTCCGGCACCGGACAAGGGCTGCACCAGCCCCTGACGGCCAACCCTAAGCCCCTGTTCGGCCGGGCTTATCCCGCGCCCCTGGACCTGCCGGCGTGTTTTCCCCTGTAGGCGCAACAAATAGCCTTCGGCAGGAATTGGACACAGTGCTAAACTTTGGCCACGGTTCCGCCGCCGGCGAAAGCATGATCCAGGCTTGCAGGCTTGGTCCGGACGGCGTACGAGCGGAGAAAAAGTTGCTGGCGGGCGTGGAATTTCCCATGCCAATCAGAATCTTAATAATAAATGGCTCGCAGAATTTCCCCCAGACACCTGCTCCTCGCCACGCTCGTGGCCACCGTTGTCATTGCATTGCTGTCGACCGTTTTCTATGTCCAGTACCGCGGCCTGGCAAGCAGCATCATCGAGTCCGGCGTCGAACAGCATGAGAGCAGCGTGCTGGCGGC
>JAKEGN010000171.1 GCA_022615525.1 Woeseiaceae bacterium | reverse complement strand
TTGCGTATCGCGTTGACTTCGATCTGGCGGATGCGTTCCGCCGATACGCCGTACTCGTCGGCAAGTTCGTGCAGCGTTGGCTTCTTTTCGTCCAGCCAGCGAGTCTGCAGAATGCGCCGGCTCCTGTCGTCGAGCGTTTCCAAGGCTTCGACCATGCGGCCGGTCGCATCGTCCTGCCAGTCCGATTTCTCCAGCAGCATCGCAGGATCGGAGTTCGGGCTCGGCAGGTAGGCTGCCGGAGTAAATGCGTGTTCGTCGTCAGCATCCGGTGCCGGATCGAACTCGGGGTCGTATGCGCTGAGACGACTTTCCATCTCCGTGACTTCCGACGGACTGACACCAAGATCCTCCGCAACAGCCTGGGTCTCGTCATGGGTCAGCCAGGACAGCGACTTTTTCGCTTTGCGAAGATTGAAGAACAGCTTGCGCTGTGCCTTGGTGGTAGCCACTTTGACGATGCGCCAGTTGCGCAATACATACTCGTGAATTTCGGCGCGGATCCAGTGCACGGCAAACGACACGAGCCGCACGTCGTATTGCGGGTCAAAGCGTTTGACGGCTTTCATCAAGCCAACATTGCCTTCCTGGATCAGGTCGGCAAGTGGCAGGCCGTAGCCGGTGTAGCCTTTGGCGATGTGCACGACAAAGCGCAGATGCGCCATGACCAGTTCGCGGGCCGCCTCGAGGTCGCCTTCGTCGCGGAATCGGCGCGCCAACATCTGCTCATGCTCCTTGCTCAGAACTGCAATGGAGCCAACAGCCTGAATATAGGCATCGAGGCTGCCGACCGGTCCGGTCAGCGCCAGGTTGTGTGTACTCACTGCAACGGCATTGGTCATGGATTCATCAACCTCCTGTCGGGTAGCGATTTTAGCACTCGTTGCCTTGGAGTGCTAACGGTGGCAATCGGTTCCGCTGCAGGACGTCATTTTTTTGTTTCAGAAACAAATAGATACAGAGCCGCCTGGCGCGCAGGCAACATCAGCGATCCACAGTGTTCCTGCCCCGGCGGCTAGCGTGGTTCGATACGCCGCATGTGCCGCGTGGCCGCAATCCAGGACCCGACCAGGCCGAGGAGAACGCCTGCGCCCACTATCAGCAAGCTTTCCCGAAGGTCGAGCGAAAGCACCGAAAACGCACTGTTGTACAGGCCGGACAGCCGTGCGACCGGCTGTTCAAGCGCATAAAGCCCGTAGCCGACCAGCGCCAGTGCCATCAGGCCACCGCCGAGACCGTACCAAAGGCCGGTGTAGAGAAAGGGTCGCCGTACAAACGCATTGCTTGCGCCAATGAGCTTGGTGACCTCGATCTCTTCGCGCCGGTTTTGAATATCGAGACGTATGGTATTGCCGATGATGACCAGGATGGCGACGCCGAGCAGCGCTGCACCGATGAATGTCGCGCGTTCGAGTATGTCGAGAATGGCGTGGAACCGCCTCACCCAGTCCGTGTCCGTCTGCACGAACTCGGTCTCCGGGAGATTCGACAGTTCCTCGTTCAGCAATATCATCGACTGGGCGGTACTCGACGCTCCGGGACGAACCACCAGCGTATGCGGAAGCGGATTGCTGGTGAGCTGATCCAGAGCCGCACCGAAACCGGATCTCTCGCGAAATTCCGCGAGGGCCTCGTCCGCGGAAATAAAAGTTACCTGCTCGACATCGGCACGCTGGTCGATGATCGAGGCGAGTTGCCGTGCATCCTTCTCCGAAACTTCTTTTTTCAGGTACACGGAAAAGTCGAGCGCATTGGCCCAGTTTCCACTGATGGCCTGCGCATTCTTGATAACAAGATGAAGTGCGGCAGGCAGAGCAAGAGTCACAGCAATGACAAGAATGGTCATCAAACTGGCGAACGGCTGTCGTGCAACCCTGCCGAGTGCGGATACAGCGGTGCCGAGATGCAGGGCAAACCATGTCGAAAGTATTCCCGACCGGCGTGCCGGGGCGAGCGCATCTGCTGCACGGTTCATGGCCACTCGCTCCGTGCCCGCTCCGATTCGAGCTGCTCCACGTATTCGGCGACCACGTCATCGTCCTCGTCAGTCTGCAGGCTGCCATCCACGAGCGGAATTCGCCGACAGCCCAGCTGGTCGATCAGGGCAATGTCATGGCTCGCGATCAGAACCGTGACGCCGACCTCGTTGAAGCGGCGGAAAATACGCATGACTTCCAGCGAAAGATCGGGGTCCAGATTGCCGGTCGGTTCGTCTGCGATTAATAACTTAGGCCGGCTGACGATGGCGCGGGCGATGCCGACGCGTTGCTGCTCACCGGATGAAAGCGTTTCCGGCAGCTGTTTCTCTTTGTGCAGCAGGCTGACCTGGTCGAGTGCGGCGCGAACGCGTCTGGCAGCTTCACGCTGCGCAATGCCTGCGATGACCAGGGGCAATGCCACGTTGTCAAATACCGGCCGGTCATAGAGCAGCCGGTGATCCTGAAAGACCATGCCGATCTGGCGCCGGTACGCCGGTATCTTTCGCCTCGATACTCGTCGCGTATTCTGTCCATCAACGATGACCTGGCCACTCGTGGGCCGTTCGATCAGGGCAATCAGGCGCAGCAAGGTGCTCTTGCCGGCACCGGAATGGCCGGTTACGAAAACCATTTCGCCTTTCTCGACCGTCAGGCTGAGGTTTTTCAGCGCGGCCTGTCCGGTCGGGTAGCGTTTGGTGACGTCCTCGATTCGAATCATTGCTGCGAGTGGACCTGGTTCGGCGTACTCATCAAGGCGTCCGCGTACTCGATGGCTCGAAATTCCTGCATGTCCTCAATACTTTCTCCGATTCCGATGAATCGCACGGGGACCGCCAGTTTCTGCGCAATCGCCAGCAGAATTCCCCCCTTGGCAGTGCCGTCCAGCTTGGTTACGGTAATGCCGGTCACGCCAAGTGCGGCATGAAATTTTTCCGCTTGCATGAGCGCATTCTGGCCAAGGCTCGCATCCAGTACCAGCATGATCTCCTGCGGCGCCGCGGCATCCTGGCGGCGCAATACACGTTTGATCTTGGCGAGTTCGTCCATCAGCCCCTGCTGGCTCTGCAGCCGTCCGGCAGTATCGGCGAGCAAAACGTCGATGCCTCTGGACCGCGCTGCCTGGTATGCGTCGAAAATGACGGCAGCGGGATCCGCCCCTGATTGCTGGGCAATGACTTCCACATCATTTCGTTCGCCCCATACTTGCAGTTGTTCGATAGCGGCTGCGCGAAAGGTATCGCCGGCAGCCAGCAGCACCGACAGTCCCTGGTCCCTGAGTCGGCGCGCGATCTTGCCGATCGTGGTGGTCTTGCCGGCACCATTGACACCGACCATCAGGATGACGAATGGCGTTGTGCCGCGTTGGATCACGAGCGGCCGCTCCACCGGTTTCAATATTCCGGTGATGTTTTGCTGCAATGCACTGCGAAGTGCCTCGACGTCACGAAGCTCTTTGCGTGCAAGCGATTTGCGCAGCGACTCCAATATCTTTTCGGCGGCCTCGGCACCGACGTCGGCCATCACCAGATCGGCCTCGAGTTCATCGAGAACCTCCGCGTCGATCTTCTTGCCTGGAACGAGGTTGGCCAGGTCATAGCTCAGCCAACTGTCGCCCTTGTTCAGGCGAGCGCGCAGCCGCTTGACGAAGCCTTCATGTGCGGCGGCATCCTCAGGTTTTTGCTTCCCAAACACCAAATGTTCCCGGGCTTAATTTAAACTGGCCACCGCAATCTCCAGCCGGAACGGCAGGAAATACAGTATGGCAGGACGGCGTGCCGCGAGCCGCAAGGAAAAAAAATCGCAACCCGGACGGCTGCGCATTGTAGCGGGAAAATGGCGCAGTCGCCTTGTACCTGTTGCAGACGTGCCGGGGCTGCGGCCGACGTCTGCAAGGATTCGCGAAACCCTGTTCAACTGGCTCGCACCCTGCATCGAGGGGGCGAGTTGCCTGGACCTGTTTGCCGGCACCGGCGCGCTCGGCCTCGAGGCATTGTCGCGGGGCGCCCGCTCGGTCGTGTTCGTCGAACAATCGCCGGTGGCCTGTGATGTGCTGAGGAGCAGTTTGCGGCTCCTCGATGCAAGCGGTGGCGTGCTTGTACAAGCTGACGCCCGTCGATACCTGGCCGCGGGTGATCTGCCTCAGTTCGATATCGTATTTCTGGACCCGCCTTTTGCCGACAATCTCATTGCCGATTTGTGTAGACTTCTGCAGAACAGCGGCTGCCTTGCCGGGAAAGCAAGAATCTATATCGAGCAGGATCGGGCGGCGGAACCAGTGGCCTTGCCGGAGGGCTGGACAACAATACACGACAAGACGGCGGGCAACGTCCGGTACTCGCTGGTCACTGCACAAGCATCAGGGGGAGGCAAACAATGAGCGTTGCAGCTATGTATCCGGGTACTTTCGACCCGATAACGCTTGGGCATGAGGACCTGGTGCGACGAGCGAGCCGGCTGTTCGACCGGATTGTCGTTGCTGTCGCCGCCAATCCGAGCAAGGCGCCCATGTTTTCGCTCGACGAACGGGTCGCACTCGCGAAGAAGGTACTGAAGAATTTCGATAACGTGGAAGTGACCGGCTATGACGGATTGACGGTCGACTTTGCGAAGAACAACGACCTGCAGGTCATAGTGCGCGGCCTTCGGGCAATTTCGGATTTTGAGTATGAGTTTCAGCTGGCAAACATGAACCGGCACCTGACCGACGACGTGGAAACGGCATTCCTTACGCCGACCGAGAAATACACTTACATTTCGGCGAGCCTGGTGCGCGAGATCGCAGCCATGGGCGGTAACGTTACTGAGTTCGTTTCCCCCGAGGTAAAGGCAGCCTTAAGCCGGCGCATCAAGAAAAAGAGAAAGTAGGCCGGATCACCGCTGGCAGCGCCTGCAGTAGAACGACGAGCGCTGTCCGAGCACCACCGCCACGATTGGCGATTTGCAGCGCCTGCACGGTTCGCCCTCCCGTCCATAAACCTCGAGTTGTTGCCGGAAATAGCCAGGCTCGCCGTCACCACCATGGAAATCCCGCAGGGTCGTTCCGCCTGCCTTGATAGCCTGCTCCAGAACCGAGCGGATGGAAGTTGCCAGCAGCTGCATGCGTGGCAATGCGACGCGATCTGCGCGCCGCATTGGGTGGATGCCGGCAAGGAACAGCGACTCGCTCGCATAGATGTTGCCGACACCGACTACCACGTTCCCATCCATGATGAACTGCTTGATGCTGGTACGGCGCCCGCGCGCAGCCCGCCAAATATAGTTGCCGTCGAATTCCTCGCCGAGCGGTTCCGGTCCGAGATCGCGCAGCAGCGGATGTTTGCTGGCATCGCTGGTCCACAGCATCGAGCCGAAACGGCGCGGATCGCGAAAACGAAGCGCTTTGCCGTCCTCGATCACGATGTCAACGTGGTCATGCTTTGCGGCCGGTTCGCTGTGCTCGATGATACGCACACTTCCGGACATCCCGAGGTGCAGCAGCAGTATCCCGGCATTGGTATCAAACAACAGGTACTTGGCGCGCCGGCGGATGGAATGAATGATCTCACCGGGCAGCAACCGGTCGACTTCGACTGGCACGGGCCAGCGCAAGCGTCGTTCGCGAACGACGACATGCGCTACGCGCATACCCTCCAGCCACGGAGCAATGCCGCGGCGGCTGGTTTCGACTTCTGGAAGCTCGGGCATCTGTGCGGACCGCGTCTGTGGCAATGCGTTGTCAGAACCGGGACGTGTCGCACACTATGCCAGCGCATCGGTAGCCCGCAACCCGGGCCGCTTTCAGTCCTGTCAGAGACCGATTTTGAACTACGACGCGGCATTGCCGGTCAGAGCTATTTCGTGATCTCTGTCTTGGAGCCGCCAAGCGCATTGGCTATAGTGGTGGCAAGGCTCGTTTTTTTCCGGAACCCTGAATGGATTACCTTTACGGCTTGCTCAACCTGACTTTCTGGGGATACGTCCTCGCGACCGTCATCATGGTACAAATCACGATGATGGCCGTCACGCTGTACCTGCACCGCGATCAGGCGCATCGCGCGTTGGACCTGCATCCCGTGCTTCGGCATTTTTTCCGCTTCTGGATCTGGGCGACCTCGGGGATGCTGACCAGGGAATGGGTTGCCGTACATCGCAAGCATCACGCTTATTGCGAAACCAGGGACGACCCGCACAGTCCGCAGATTTACGGAATACGAAAGGTACTGTTTCAAGGCGCCGAGCTCTATCGTGCGGAGAAGGACAATCCGCAAACCATCGAGAAGTTCGGCCGCGGTGCACCCAATGACTGGCTGGAACACAACGTTTATCTCCGATTCAAGTACGGCGGAATCGTGCTGATGCTGGTGGCGGATCTCCTGTTTTTCGGCGTGCCGGGGATCACCATTTTCGCGGTGCAGATGGTGTCCATGCCATTGTTCGCTGCCGGGGTAATCAACGGTCTGGGACATTACAGCGGCTACCGCAATTTTGAGTGCGACGATGCGGCGCGTAACCTGGTCCCATGGGCGTTCCTGATCGGTGGCGAGGAGCTGCATAACAATCATCATGCCTTCCCGACCTCAGCGAAGTTTTCCGTGCGCAACTGGGAGTTCGATATTGGCTGGTTGTATATCCGCCTTTTTCAGTTGTTTCGGCTGGCGAAAGTTCGCAAGGTTGCGCCGAGACCGGTGCTGAAAGCACGGCCGAAGTCGCAGGTCGATCTGGAAAATCTTAGTGCCATCATCGTCAATCGCATGCACGTGTTGCGGGACTACACCAGGCGGGTAACGCTCCCGGTACTGCGAACCGAACGCGCAGTTGCTGCTGGAGACACGGCTTTGCGCAAAGCCAGAACGTTGCTGATCCGGCAGCCCAGATTGCTCGACGAGCATGCAAAAGCCAGGCTATGTGAAGTGCTGGCAAACAATGCTGCGCTGCAGACCGTGCACGATTTTCGTGAGAGGCTCCGCGAGCTGTGGAGTGGTGCCAATGTCAGCAATGACAAGTTGCTGGCGCAGCTGAAGGCCTGGTGTGCCGAGGCGGAGGCCAGCCGGATAAAGGTTCTGCAGGACTTTGCGGCACGACTTCGCTCGTATCAGCTGGCGGCGAGCTGAAGCTGGTAACGAGCTTTGACAGGGAATGTCCCTCGAGCGAGTTCGGATTTCCGAGTGAGAGGTACATACCCTGTCGAAGCTCGTGAGCAAAAGTTCTGTTGCAGCACGCCTCGATTAAGGCGACAGGGCCATAAAAAAACCGCCGAAAGGCGGT
>JAKEGN010000170.1 GCA_022615525.1 Woeseiaceae bacterium | reverse complement strand
TCGGGGCCGTGGTAAGCGCGCCCATTTCCTCGATGCTGCGCGTGCCGATGGTGGACACGCCGAACATCGTTCCGAGTTTCTCTGCGGTCCGGGCGATCGCGCGTTCGCCATCGTGGTGAAACAGCCGCTGCATGGCGGTCGGCGAAAAGAACAAAGGAAACTCGAGGCGCTGGCCAAGCACGGTAACGGAGGTGTCCACCTTGTCGACGCCCGCGAGCACGCTCGGTACGAGGTCGACGCGCTCGAACGCACTGGTATTGCGGCGCAAGGTGATTTCGTCGTCGGCGCCGCCATCGATGTAATGAAAGATCGGCGCCGGCAGGCGCCGGCAGGCGAGCTTGCGAAAATCCGCGGTCTTGTAGCAGTGTTTGAGTCGCAAGCCGGTGTCGTATTTGAAGTTTGATCCAGCGGTGCGCTAGCGTATCACAGGGTGCAGGCACTCACTCGTTGGCAGTTGCATGGCCGCTGTTTCAGGCTGCCTCCGGCTGAGCGGCAACGGCGCTTCGTGACAACACGAGGCCCAGCAGCCGGAATGCATGCCAGATGACTATCCACAGGCCGAGCATCAGGGTGATACCGGAAACAGAGAATACCATGAGCGCCGGCCTTATCGTTTGTATCATGTCCTGGAAAGCCGGGCCACTGTAGAGGCCCCTGCCGAGCCCCGCAATGATCAAGGCAGCAAAAAACACCGCGAGCGAGAGATTCGCCATCCAGTAGCCGGCGGCCACGTGACGGCTGCAGCTCGCGTGCACGCTCTGCGGCAGCTCTTCGCGGATCACGTAGAACACCGAACCCAGCAGGATCATCGTATTGATGCCGATGGTGCTGCCCATGGCGTGGGCGACGGTAACGTGCGTACCGTGGGTGACCAGGTTGAATGCCGGCACGGAAATGACGAGTGCCAGCACAAGGTTGATGAACACCCAGATGTCGGCGGCAAACAGAAAGCGGTATGCGTTGCAATACTTGTGAACCTGGTATTCCTCGAGCGATGCACGCCAGTCCCAGAGGATTTTGCCGAGTATCAGCAGCTCGGTCATGCTGACCGCATACGCAAAAGTGCGTATCCATGTGGCGGATGGCACCAGGTAAGTGTGGTGTGCCCAGCCGAACATCAGGTTGAACAATCCCAGGAAAAACAGGCTGTAGGCGAGTTTCGACCGCGCCACGCCCGGGTCTTCGCTGATGCGGCTCGCCACGAAAATCGCCGTGCCGTAAACCAGCATGTTCCACGACCCGGTGAGCGCACCGTAGGATTTCCACTGCACCATGATCTCCCGCACCATGTTGTCGCGGAAAAACGGGATGAGCCACAGGTAGGCTTCAGTGAAAGTGATCAGGAAAAAGACGATTCCCGTGCCCCACATCCAGTAGTACACGGGCCACGGCTCGCGGCAACGGCGCAAGGTATTGAAGTAGTTGGCGCCGAACAGGATCCAGGAGAGGAATATGGGCACGCTCAGTATCGCCGGATACTCGAGGTACTCCCGGCCGCCGAAACGCCCGCCGAGGTAGCAGGCAAGGATCACGAGGCCCGTTACCAGGAATGTCCAGTAGTGCAATGCGGCTGCCCTTGCCGAGGCGAGCTGCAAGCCGCAGCGCCGCGGCAAATGCAGGTAGATGCCGCCGATCGCACCGAGGAAGATCGAGGCGATAACCAGTGAAACGTGCAAAGGGCGCGTCTTGGTGAACAGGAGTTCGCGCAGGAAATCCGGGAACAGGAACTGGAATCCACCGATGACGCCGAAAAGCATCCCGGCCGCCAGCGCCAGCAGCCCGAGACGCATGAAACGCACGCCGATCAGGCTGCCGGCTGTGTCGTTCACTGCGGATCGTCCGCCTGTGACACCGTGCCGTACCACTTGACTTCGTAATTCTCCGGCGGGTACCGGCCCGTACCGTCGACGAAAGTCAGGTAAGCGATCAACGCATCGATTTCGCCGTTGTCGAGATGAAGATTCGGCATGGTGGCCGTGCCACTCGCGATGAACGCGCGCGCCAGCGCAGGACCGCGATTCGAGATGACGTTGGTGAGGTCGGGTCCCATGTAACCACCGAGGCCATAGAACTGGTGGCAGGCTATGCAGTTGTACTTCTGGAACACCAGCTGCCCGGCGCGCGCTTCATCGCTGATCGGCTCGAGCCGCGGCATGTCGGTGCCGCTCGTGTACACGGTGGCAGAGTAGACCGCGAATGCAGCGCACATCGCGCCAAAAATTGCCCGGTTGTTGATGTCCGCACCCCGTGCGCCCGGCGTATTCCCGATGTGTTCATGGTAGCGAAAGGCAGGCGAAAAAGGGTTCGCTCTGGTTCCGCCCTGGGGCCAATTTCCGGTTTTTTGTACCGGTTATTCGATAGAACTATGGAAAATTTCCATTCCTGGGTATGATCCGGAGACTTTTCATCCGCAGACCGGAGTGAGGTCATGGACCAGCGCGACCGCCAAATCCTGCGTGCATTGCAGGCCGATGCGACCGTTACAGTCGGCGAACTGGCGGAGCAGACCGCCATGTCCAAATCGGCCTGCTGGCGGCGCATCCAGCAACTCGAGGAACTGGGCATCATCAGTGCGCGCGTGACGCTCCTGGATCAGCAGGCTCTCGGCCTGAGTCTCACGGTGTTCACCGCCATCAAGACGCACGAGCACACGCGCAGCTGGTTCGATCGATTTCATGCCGTAACCACGTCGATGCCGAACGTGATGGAGGTTCACCGCATGAGCGGCGACGTCGATTACCTGATCCGCGCGGTCGTGCCGGACATGAAGAGCTACGACGACATGTACAAGGAGATGATAGAGAAAGTGAACCTGTTCGACGTCAGCTCGAGTTTCAGCATGGAGACCATCAAGTACACGACGGCATTGCCCCTCGACTACATCAAATAGGAATCCGCTTCTGTTTGCCGCTGCCCGGCTGTTAAGATTGCGCGCCCGTGC
>JAKEGN010000169.1 GCA_022615525.1 Woeseiaceae bacterium | reverse complement strand
GGCGCGTCTTCGTGGACGTTGTGCAGCAGAAACCTTCTCTTGCCGAGTCCTGCGAGCGTCTTCTCCATTTTCTGCCGGTCGAACGATTCGCTGCGCACGCCCTCCAGCCCTTCCATCACGCGGGCCTTGTCACGCTCGGTCTGCAGCCGGCCTATGAACCAGGTCCCGGTATTCGACAGGCCCTTGTAATCGAGGTCGACGGGATTCTGGGTCGCCAGCACCAGCCCGAGGCCATAAGCGCGAGCCTGTTTCAGCAAGGTGAGGAACAATCGCTTCGACGGCGGATTCTCGGTCGGCGGCAGGTAACCGAAGATCTCGTCCATATACAGTATGGCGCGAAGGCTGGATGTGCCCTGCTGCGCGCGCATCCAGGCGATGATCTCGTTCAGCAGCATCGATACGAAAAACATCCGCTGTGCATCGTCCAGGTGCGCGATCGACATCACCGAGATTCGCGGTTTTCCATTGCGGTCATAGAAGAGGTCTGCGGCCTTGAGCGGGCCGCCCTGCAACCATGCCTCGAACCCGGGCGCGGCCAGCAGGTTGTTCAGCCGCATCGCAAGTTCGAAGCGCTCTTTGGGCGGATACACGGAGTCCACGTCCATGACGCCGATCTTCCGCAGCGGCGGATTCTGGATGGCACCGATGAGATTCGAGATCTCAAGATCCTGATCCTGCCGCCAGGCATGATCCAGTATTTGCGAGAGCAGAATATGCTCACGGCTGGATATCGGATCTGCATCAATCGCCAGCAGGGAGAGCAGGCCCGTGGCCGTTGCCTGCACGCGCTCCCGATAAAGATCGGCGTCCGCGATCAGGCCGGCACCCGGTGCGGCGAACGATTGCAGCACCGACACCGGAAACCCGGCGGTGCTGCCGGGCGTGTAGATGCGCACTTCGGCGTTCTGGCGCAGTCTTGCAATCCTTGCGCCGTCCTGCCCCCAGCTTGCAAGGCCCGTTTTCCACAACTCCGCCTGGGCGGCGGCGAACTCGCTGCTGCTCTTGCCTTCGTCGCTGGCCTGGCGCGCATTGATCCAGGGCTCGAAATCTCCGGCCGCGAGGTCCGGAAACGTCAGCATCAGGTTCCCCATGTCGCCCTTGGGGTCGATGGCTATCACCGGAATGTGATCCATCGCGGCCTCTTCCAGCAGGCCTATTCCCAGCCCGGTCTTGCCGGAGCCGGTCATGCCGATAATGACAGCGTGGGTGGTCAGGTCTTTCGAGTCATACAGGACCAGTTCGTCAGACATCTCGCCCGTATTCTCATCGACGCGTTTGCCAAGATAGAACGCGCCAAGTTTCTCGAAGTCGATCATGGGCCGTACCCGTCGCACGTTATTGCATTTGCCGCCGTCTACCAGCCGCAGCTTCTGTCCTTGTTCTGTTGCTTCAACCAGCCCATGAGCGGCTCGAAGTAGTCGATGATTGCGCTCGCATCCATCTCACGGGTGCCGGTCAGTTTTTCCAGAGTGTCCTGCCACGGCTGACTGGCGCCTGCGGCGAGCATTGCCTGCAGTCGGGTACCGGCCTCTTTGCTGTTGTAAACGGAGCAGGCGTGCAGCGGCCCGGCATAACCGGCGGCATCGCACAGCGCGCGCTGAAACTGGAATTGCAGGATGCGCGCGAGAAAATATCGCGTGTATGAGGTGTTGCCGGGAATATGGTATTTCGCACCGGGATCGAAATCCGCCTCGGTCCTTTCAACTGGCGCCGCTATGCCCTGGTAGCGCGTGCGCAGCTCCCACCAGGCCTTGTTGTAATCCTCCGGTGCGATGGCGCCGGAAAATACGCCCCAGCGCCATTCGTCGACCAGCTTGGCCCAGGGAAGCACGGCGATGCCCGCCAATGCGCGCTGCATCTGGCGGTTGATGATGGCCTCATAGCTGTCCTCAGATTCCTCGACCAGCCCGACTTCGTGCAGGTACTCGGGTGTCATTGACAAAGTAACGGTGTCGCCGATGGCCTCATGAAAGCCGCCGTGCGCTCCGCCCTGAAACAAGGGCGGCTGATCGCGATAGGCGCGCTGGTAGAAGTTATGGCCGAGCTCATGATAGATGACGCGCAGTTCTTCATAAGTCTGCTTGATGCACATCTTGATGCGCAGGTCGTTGCCTCCGTCGAGGCCCCAGGCGCTGGCATGGCAGATCACGTCGCGGTCTGCCGGTTTGCTGAACATCGAGCGCTCCCAGAAAGTCTCGGGCAGCGGTTCGAATCCGAGTGACACATAAAACTGTTCCGCCGAACGCACCATTTGCTGTGGCGTGTAGTTCTCCTCCTTCAGGGTCGTGTCGACATCGACGTCGGCTACCCAGGGGTAGGGTTCCAGCAGGTCGTAGATGTTGTCCCAGGTCTGTGCCCACATGTTTCCGAGCAGGTGTGCGGGAATCGGGGCGTCCAGTGGCACCTTGTCTTCGCCATAGTGTCTGGCGAGTGCGTCGCGCGCATAACAATGCAATTCGTCGTACAGGGGCTTGACCTGGCTGTAGAGGCGCAGCGCTTCTGCCTCGAATTCGACCGGGCTCATGTCGTATTCCGCGCGCCACATCTCGCCGAGGTTGGCATAGCCGAGTTCGCTTGCTCCTTCGTTGGCGAGTTCGGCAAAACGCCGGTACTTGTCACGCATCGGCGGCGAGATCGTGCGCCAGCCGACCCAGGCATCGAGATTCTCCTCATAGTCACGGCTCTTCGCCATGATGTCCTCGAGTTTGCCGAGGTCCATGCAGTCGCGGCCGTCCTCCGGGCAATACTTTCCGGCGCCGTACATGCCGGCGAGCTCGGTAGTAATCTCCGCCAGCTCCTTGCGTTTCTCCGGATCGTTCGGCGCGGGTGCCGAGATCCCGAGTTTCAGCTGCTCCAGGGCTCGCGCCGACGCGGCAGACATATCCTGCCCGCTGAATCGCAACGAATCCGCTACGGCCTTGCTGTGCCAGGCGGCGTAACGTTGCCGCGCAAGCGATGAGAGAATTGCGGTGTCGTGGGTGATGTAGGTGGCGCGTACCCATCCCGCCGCGCCGCCCTCCACGTTCAGCTCCGCGAGTTCCCGGTTGATGCGCTCGACAAACTGATCCGCGGTTTCGTCCGGTGCGTTATTCGCCGAATCCTGGCAGCCGCAGGCAATGAGCGGCAAAAGCAGCAAAGCTAGTCTTTTCATCAGTCCCCCGGTACTACTGTCGGACGTTATTGGTATTGGTTTCCGGCGCTATATTACAGGTGTTTCCGCTGTTTCTTTACGCGGACTGAACGTTCGCGACATCAGGATGCCCAGCTCATACAGCAGGTACATCGGGACAGCGAGCAAGGTCTGGCTGATGACGTCGGGCGGCGTGAGGAACATGCCGATCACGAAAGCGCCGAGAAAAACATAGGGGCGCACTGACGCGAGCTTCGCCGGTGTGGTGAGACCGGTCCATACGATCAGGACGGTTGCGATCGGCACTTCGAAGGCGAGCCCGAAAGCGAGCACGATCAGCGTAATGAAATCGAGGTATTGCGAGATGTCGGTCATGACTTCGACGCCGGGCGGAGCGACGGCGGTAAAAAAATTGAACATCAGCGGAAAGACCATGTAATAGGCGAAGGCGACACCGAGGTAGAAGAGCACGATGCTGGAAGCGAGCAAAGGCAGGGCAAAATGCTTTTCCTTGCGGTACAGGCCGGGCGCCACGAAAGCCCATACCTGGTAGAGCACTATGGGCATGGCCGCGAACAGGGCGACGAAAAAGGTCATTTTGAACGGCGTAAGCAGCGGCGAGGCGACCGAGGTCGCTATCATGGCGTTACCCGGCAAGGCATCGCGAATGGGCTGCGACACGAAAGTGAAGATCTCGTCGGAAAAAGGCAGCAATGCCACGAACGTGACCACCACGGCGGCGGAAATTTTCAGCAGGCGGCCGCGAAGCTCGACGAGATGGGAGATCAGGGTTCCCTCCTGAAGCTGCTCGCCATCCTTTCCGGGCGTGTCGCCCGACTTGTCAGCACTACCCGTCACGAAATCTTTTCTTGCTCAGCAATACTGGCCGGCGGCAGCGCACTGGCCACGTCATCATCGAGATTCTGTTTGTCCGCGGCCGCTGCCATCTGCCCTGCAGTAATGTCGCAGACGCCCGTGCCCTTCTCCTTTCGCCCGTGCAGTGGTGAGAAAGTGTCGTCAGTATCGTTGGCCGGTGTCACGTATACCGGCTTGGCAGCTACGCCCTGCGCCTTGGCAGCGCGTTTTTCTTCGAGGCTCAGTTCATCCTCGAGCTGGCGTTTCATGACGCGGGTCATGCGGCGAGCCTGGCCGATCCAGCTGCCGAGCTGGTTTGCAAGCCGCGGCAATCTTTCCGGCCCCAGCACGATGAGGCCGATCAAAAACAGGATTAACAGCTCGGAAAAGCCGACGCTGGACATGGGGCGGTTCAGGCCGTCTTGTTACGGTCTTTCTGCGGCTCGCTAGCCGGCGTGCTGTCAAAGTCCGCATCCTTCTTTGACTGGTCGCCGATTTGTTCGGTGGTTTCCTTGTCGGCATCGCTGACGGCGGAACGAAATCCCTTGACGGCGCTACCGAGGTCCGACCCCAGCGTGCGCAGGCGCTTTGTGCCGAAAATGGCAAGCACAATGACCAGAACAATGAGCAGCTGAAACGGCCCGATGTTGGATAACATCCTGCAAACTCCCGGGGTACAACCCCTTGACTCAAGGCTTGACGTATAGTCTCACCGCCCGGACCAGTGGGCTCGAGCGGGGGCGAATTATGTTCATGATACCCCCGGGGGCGCAACAAAACCGAACCGGCGTCACAGCCCGGCGCCCGTCGCAAGCGCAGGCCGCCGATAGCCGCGTCAGCTCTCGAGCCAGAACGTGACCGGGCCGTCGTTGACCAGGGCAACTTTCATGTCCGCGCCAAAAACGCCGCTCTGCACTCCCGGCAGCCCTTCGTGGCAGATCTCGAGCAGCCTGGCAAAGTACCTGCGGCCTGTCTCAGGGCTCGCGGCGCCTGTAAAACTGGCCCGCATGCCCTTGCGCGTATCCGCGGCCAGCGTGAATTGCGGTACCAGCAAGAGACTCAGGCCGGTATCGGCGAGGCTCAGGTTCATCCGGCCAGCGGGATCCGGGAAAACGCGATAGCCGAGAATGCGCTCGGCGAGCCGCCGGGTCGAGGCCTCCGTGTCCCCGGGCTGCACCGCCACCAGTACCAGCAGGCCCGGGCCGATGCTGCCCACGACCTTGCCATCCACGCGGACGCTGGCCTCCGTTACCCGCTGCAGTAGTCCGATCATTCGTCCGTATCGATGCGCCGCGCCTTTTGTCGCTGCATCATGCAATAAGTCGGCCTCCGGCGCGCGTTGATTGGTGGCAGTCTGTTGGGGCCGGGGGACCAGGCCGATTCTCGAAGTCGCGCAGATCGTGATTCGGCACGGTGCCGATCCAGGGACGGCCGGCCCGGGGTCCACGGTCCATGGAAGGAAGAGCCCCGGTCCACAAGGCCGGGGCTTTTTGCGAATCATCGCCACAAATAAACCACAATAGTCTGAAAAAATAGGCCCTGTTCTGGCTTAAATGCCACATGTATAGTAAATCGGAAAAAGTGGATTATTCACATCAAATCTACGTATGTATCGCACAAAGGTGGAGACAAGGACCTCGCAGTATTCTGTAGGCGAGAACGTGATTGCCCTCTAAACTGGCGCTAACTGGGGAGTAAGGTCGGCACATGAAAAGAAGGGAGTTTGTCGGGGGGCTTGCCGTGGCCGCGGGGCTTACGGCCTGCGGCGGTGACCCGGGGGCGGACCATGGCAACGCAGCAGGCAGCGCGGACGCTTCGCGCCAGGAACGGCACCGCTGGAACATGGTGACCTCCTGGCCGCCCGGGCTGCCGGGGCTTGGTACCGGAGCGGAGAAGTTTGCGGCAGACGTGGAGCGTGCCTCGGCGGGCCGCCTGACCATCAAGGTATTTGCCGGGGGCGAGCTGGTCCCGGCACTTGAGGTGTTCGACGCCGTAAGCAGGGGGGCCGCGCACATCGGGCACGACCCGGCCTACTACCACAGGGGCAAGGTGCCGGCGGCGCAGTATTTCACCTGCATCCCTTTTGGCCAGAACGCCAACGAGATCAATGCCTGGGTCTATTACGGCGGTGGCCTTGCGTTATGGCAGGAGCTCTATGCCGATTTCAACCTGTTGCCATTTCCCATAGGCCAGACCGGAGTACAGATGGCCGGCTGGTTCAACAAGGAGATACGCTCCGTCGCAGATCTCGTCGGGCTGAAAATGCGCATTCCCGGACTTGGCGGGGAAGTCATGCAGCGCGCCGGCGTGACGCAGGTGACGGTACCGGCGTCGGAGATTTTCACCTCCTTGCAGTCGGGCGCCATCGACGCCGCGGAATGGGTGGGGCCGTATAACGACGTGTCGCTCGGTCTGCACCGGGTCGCGCGTTATTACTATTATCCCGGATGGCACGAGCCCGGCCCGATGATCGAGTGCATCATCAACAAGGACGCGTGGAATGCGCTCCCTGAAGATTTGCAGGAAATCGTAAAGGTCTGTTGCCGTGCCGCCAATCTCGATACGCAGGCGGAGTACACCTATGGCAATGCCATGGCGCTGGAGCAGCTCTCCCGGGACCCGAACGTTGAAATCCGGCCGCTTCCCGACGACGTCCTGGCGCTGCTGAAACGAATCAGCCGGGAAGTTATCGAGGAGCTGTCGGCGCGGGATCCGTGGTCGGCGAGAGTTCAGAAATCCTTCGACGAATTCCAGGCGCGCTCGATCGCCAACCAGCTGATCAGCGAACAGGCCTTCCTCAACGCACGATCGGATCGTCCCCGAATTTGATAGAATCGCATGCAGTACAGACAAACAGGAGTTGCCTTCGATGAGTGACAACGTCAACTATCTCAGCCCGGTTGCAAGCCTCGCCGTAGAGGACCGCTCGGCGTTCATCTGGAAGTGCTATGCACACGTGGTTGGCGCAATCGTCGCGTTTGCGGCCGTCGAGGTCTATTTGTTCCAATCCGGAATCGCCGAACGCATAGCGTTGCCTATGCTGAACAACTGGCTGCTGGTGCTCGGAGCCTTCATGCTCGCCGGCTGGGGCGCAACGCACGTCGCGCACAGGGTCCAATCGATCCAGGCCCAGTACGCCGCGTTTGCCGTATTCATAGTCGTAGAAGCACTGATTTTTGCCCCGATGCTGTTCATAGCGGCAGCGATGTCACCCGACATCATCGACAGTGCAGTGGGCGTCACCATTATGGGCTCGGTTGGCCTGATCGGCGTGGCGATGATCACCCGCAAGGACTTCTCCTTCCTGCGCGGCCTGCTGGTGTGGGGCGGCATCCTGGCGCTCGTCGGAATTGTTGCCAGCCTCATCTTCGGCTTCCAGATGGGCACGTGGTTCTCGGTTGCCATGATCGGTTTTGCCGGCGCCGCGGTGCTCTACGATACCTCGAACATCATGCACCACTATCCGGCCGACAAATACGTGGCCGCATCGATGGCACTGTTCGCATCGATAGCGCTTATGTTCTGGTACATCCTGCGACTGTTCATGAGCCGCGACTGACAATCCAGCAACGGAGTCGGAGGGGCCGAACCGCCAGCGGTTCGGCCCCTTTTCATTGGCGATAGAATTGAGCGGGCAACCAGGTGGCAAGTTCCGGAAAGAAAGCGAGCAGGACGAGCGCAAGGATCTGCAGGCCGATGAACGGTATGACACCCCTGTAAATCTGTGTCGTGCTGACGGTCGGCGGCGCCACGCCCCTTAAATAGAAAAGGGCGAAGCCGAAAGGTGGCGTCAGGAAAGACGTCTGCAGGTTGATGGCAATCATGATGCCGAGCCACACCGGGTCGAGGCCCATCGTCAGCAGTACCGGCCCGACGATGGGTACGACGACGAATATGATCTCGATGAAATCCAGCACGAACCCGAGCAGGAACATGACCAGCATCACGAGCAGCATTGCCGTGATGACCCCGCCCGGTAGCGACTCGAGTACGGCTCTTACACCGTCATCGCCGCCGTAACCGCGAAACACCAGGGAGAAAATCGAGGCCCCTATCAGGATCAGGAAGACCATGCTGCTGATGCGCAGGGTGCCGCGCATGATCTCCTGCAGCCGCGACAGCGAAATGCTGCGACGGACCAGCGCAATCAGGATGGCGCCCACGGCGCCGACGCCGGCCGCTTCGGTGGGCGTGGCTATGCCGCTGAGTATCGAACCGAGCACGGCGAAGATCAGGAACAACGGTGCGAATATCGCGTGCAGCACTTTGCCGATCGAAGGCCTGAGCTGGCTGCCGTCGTGGTGTGCCGGCATGGTTGCAGGTTGCAACCAGGCAACGACGACCAGGTACAGGATGTACAGCACGACAAGCATCAGGCCGGGAATCAGTGCGCCGGCAAAAAGGTCACCGACAGACACGGTCTTCGGTGAAAAATTGCCTTGCGCGAGTTGTGCCTGCTGATACGCCGAGGAAATGACGTCCCCAAGCATGACGAGAATGATCGACGGCGGAATGATCTGTCCCAGCGTGCCTGATGCGCAGATCGTGCCTGCGGATATCTCCGGCGCATATCCGCGCTTCAACATCGTCGGCAACGACAACAAGCCCATGGTTACGACCGTGGCCCCGACGATCCCGGTGCTGGCTGCGAGCAGCATGCCCACCACGGTCACGGAAATGCCGAGTCCGCCCCGCAGCGTTCCAAACAGCGAGCTCAGGGTCTCCAGCAGTTCCTCCGCGATGCGCGCGCGCTCCAGCGTAATTCCCATGAACACGAACAGTGGCACAGCGATAAGGGTGTCGTTGACCATGATGCCGTAGATCCTGCTCGGAAGACCCGCGAGAAAAGCGGGCTCGAAGCCGCCGCCGAGTACACCCGCCATGGCGAACAGCAGCGCCGTCCCGCCGAGCGAAAAGGCGACCGGAAATCCCCCAAGCAGCAGGATGATCACGGCGACAAACATAAACAGCGCTACCAGTTCCATGGTCATCGACTCCTGAGATCCCGCCATGATCGCAGCATGAGTGACAGGCCCTGAAGGACAACTGTGACAGGCATCAGGAGCAACAACGACTTGAGAAGGGGTATCGCCGGGTACGGCAGCCCGCCGGAGTCCCGCGATATCTCGCGCAGATTCCAGGACGCCGCCACGTAATCGTAGGACTGGTAAATGAAGAATCCGCACAATGGGAACAGGAACACCGTTACGCCGAACAGATTGACCAGCGCACGCCGCCGGACCGGCATGTCCCGGTAAAAAATATCCACCCGCACGTGCTCTTCCTGCTGCAGCGTGTAGGACGCACCCATCATGAACACGAACGCATGCATCCAGGTAAGCGATTCCTGGAGCCAGATGAAACTCGCGTCGAATGCGTAACGGAAGACGACGATGACGAACGTCACCAGCACCATCAGCAGAGTGAGCCAGGCGGTCGCGCGCCCGGCGAGATCGCTGATCCGGTCCAGCACATCGGAAGCCCTGGAAGTACCGTTGCTCAACGACTGGTTATCCGGGTCTGCCTGCAATCAGTGCCGCCAGAATACAGGCGTCACGAGAACCAGCAAGGTGAAGATTTCCAGGCGGCCGAGCAGCATGCCGGCGATCGCGACCCATTTCGCGGAGTCGTTGACATCCATGAATCCGGCCGACACCTCGCCGATGCCCGCACCGAGGTTATTCAGCGTGGCGGCGACAGCGGAGAACGCGGTGACCTGGTCGAGCCCGGATGCCATCATCAGGACCAGCATCAGGCCGAAAATGACGATGTAGACTGCAAAAAAGCCCCACACCGCATCCACGACACGAAACGGCACCACCGATCCGCCGAGCTTGACGGGTATCTCGGCGTTCGGGTGTATCAAGCGGGCGACTTCACGCATGCCCTGCTTGTAGATCAGCAGCCAGCGTATGACCTTGATCCCGCCGGCTGTCGATCCGGCCGAGCCGCCGATGAAACTCGCGAACACGAGAATGACCGGCAGGGCGCCTGGCCAGAGCGCGTAGTTCGCCGTCGTAAATCCCGTGGTCGTGGCAATCGACACGGCCTGGAACAGCCCGGTCACGAATACCTCGTCACCATCCGTGTACACGCCGAGCCAGTACAGGGAAACAATGACGACCACGGAAACGACCAGCAGCATGCCGACGTAGGCACGAAACTCGGGGTCGAGCAGGTAATGCCTGATCTGCACGAAGCGCCAGGACAGAAAGTGCAGCGAGAAGTTGACACCGGCCAGGAACATGAAGACCACGGCGATCAGGTTCACGGCATCGTTGTCGAAATACGCAAAACTCTGGTCGTGTGTGGAAAAGCCGCCGATGGCGACAGTAGCAAAAGAGTGACCGATGGCGTCGAACCAGTCCATGCCTGCCAGCTTGTAGCCCAGCGCGCAGGTGACGGTGAAGGTCAGGTACACATACCAGAGTGCTTTGGCCGTCTCGGTGATGCGCGGCGTGAGCTTGGTGTCCTTGACCGGACCAGGCATCTCCGCGCGATACAGCTGCATGCCGCCGACGCCGAGCATGGGCAGTACCGCAACGGCCAGCACGATAATTCCCATGCCGCCCAGCCACTGCAATTGCTGGCGATACCAGAGTATGGATTTCGGCAGGTCATCGAGCCCGGCAAGTACTGTCGCACCTGTTGTCGTCAATCCGGACATGGATTCGAACAAGGCGTCTATAAAGGACATTTCCGGGACATCAACGAAGTACAGCGGCAGCGCGCCGAAGGTTCCGAGTACGGTCCAGAACGAGGCGACGACCAGGAAACCGTCACGCAACCGCAAGTCCTTGCGCGCGCCGCGCACCGGAAGCCAGATCAGCGCTCCGCCGGCGAGCGTCATCAGGAAGCTTTCGACGAAAGGCAGCCAGGCGGGATCCGCATACAGCAGGCTGATGGCGACCGGGGGCAGCATCGTGAAGCTGAACATCATCAGCAGCAGCCCGAGTATTCGTTGCACCACGTTCCAGTTCATAGGCTTGCTCTGGCAGTAGGCACTAGATGAACGACACGCCCACCTGGAACAGGTTCTCCAGGCGCTCGATCTGGCGCCTGTCGGTG
>JAKEGN010000168.1 GCA_022615525.1 Woeseiaceae bacterium | reverse complement strand
TGCTTCGCCCTGCAGTGTCGCGCCGTTCGATGCGAAGCCGTCATAGGTGAGCCACACGAGCCGCTGCTCGTGTGCAGGCAGCCTTTTGTATTCGTCGCTTTCATAGACGCTGCGAATGCGCTGGAACAAAGCTTCGTTCTGCGTAATTTTCGAATTGAAGTCCGCAAGTTTCGGTGCCATCTCCTGCTGGATGGCGCGAAACTCCGGAGTCGACAGGTTCGAACTCCAGATGCCCCAGTATGCGAATACGCGCTGCAGGTCCTCGCCGGCGCGTTCCAAGGCTATGATCGTATTGGTAAAATCGGGCGGTTGCGGATTGTTCGTAATCGCATCGACCTCGGCCAGGTTTCGCGCCATGGCCGCTTCCAGCGCCGGCTTGATCCCGTCGAGATCCATGGCGTCGAAATGCGGTACGCCACCGTAGGGGCCCGAGTACTCCGACAACAACACGTTGCCCGCTTCGTTACCGGCGTCCGGCGCCGCAATTGCCGCAAACAGCGCATCGGCACTCTTGCCGATGTCCGCCGGGATGGCAATCGTTGCTTCCTGCATGCCGACTTCCGGCGTATCGGAATCCGGGGATTTGCCGCAGCCTGAAATGACCATGGTCAGGAACAAAGATAGGGAAACATTAAACACGCGCATTCGTCCGCTCCTTGATTCTTTCGCGCCAGTTTACCGGTGTGATTCATGTCCCGCCCTTCCGGGCCGGGGACTCCGGCCGCTGGTCAGGGCACATTGCGCTCGAGACCCGACGCTTTTCGTCCGGCGCGCTTGAACTCCGGCGCGCTGCTCGTTTGCAGGCGCGCCGCGAGATCCAGGCAACGGTCGAGCAATGCTCGCGCGCCATCGTGCAGTTCCCTGCTTTGTCTCACGACCTCGACGTTTCGTTCCATGTCCTCGGCCGTCCAGCCGCGGCTGTGGGCGATGAAAGGGAATTGTGGGAACTGCATGCCGAGCTCGCCGAAGAACAACATCATCTGGCCGGCGACCGCCTGCACGTTGTCCTGTCCGCCAGTGACGATGAGCCCGGCGACCTTGTCTTTCAGCATGACACGGTTCCTGAGCGTGATCTGGTTCTGCACCGTATTCAGGCGCTCGGCCATTTTGAAGTACAGGGAACTGGCCGCACCCCAGCGTATCGGCGTCGCAACCAGCACGACGTCTGCCCAGAACACCAGGTTCTCGTAGACTTCGTTCATGCCGTCCTTGCGGTCCATCTGCGAAATGCTGCAAGGCCAGGTGCAGGCTTGCGCACTCTTCGAGTAATAGCCCTCGCAGGCGCGAAAGGACAGCTCACGCAATTTGATCAACCGTGTTTCCAGCGAGTGCTTGTTCCGTGCCTGTTCGAGGGCAGTTTCGAGCAGGGCCTCGGATGTCGAGTAGCGGGGATGGGCGTTGTCCATGATCGTCGTCGAAATGCCGACTACACGCAGCGGCCCCGGCTCCCTTTGCGTGTCGCGATCGAGCGGATGTCGCGCATGCGGCAAGCGGTTGCGGCTGGTGGCGGCCGCCGTACTGACCAGCAGCCGGCCGTTCTTTGTCTTGAATTCGAAACGCGGCACCCGGTCGTCCTCGTACCCGGGTTCGCCCAGGCCGGTGACGCGGTGGAATTTCCAGTGGTGCCAGGGGCAGACGACGTAGTCGCCCTCGAGCGTGCCCTGCCCGAGCGGACCGCCCACGTGGTTGCACGAGCCGTGGATTACACCGAACTTGCCATCGACGCAGGACAGCGCGAGCTTGTTCCGCCCGGCCATCACCTGTTGCAGCGGTTGCTTGGAGAGCTCGGCCGCGTCCCCGAGGTCATACCACTTGTCATCGTTCATTTGCGCTCCCGTCATCGACCGGCCGGCAAGGTTACTATAGCGTCTGCGGCTGCCGTAGTTCATTTTGTTGACGTTTCTCGCCGTCCGGTAGGAGGCCCCTCCGCGTGACATATCTCGCCAAGGTTCTCAAGGAGAACAGGGCCGCGCAGTTAGCCGAAATCGCCATTGTATTCTTGCTGTCTTTTGCAGTGATTTTCGTCGGTTGGAATCTCGTTGGCAGCGACCTGTTCGCCCGCCAGGCGATTGTATGGTTTGCCAACCTGCTCATGCTTGTAACAGTCTGGCTCGGCCTTCGCGTTCGCGGGCAAACCTGGTCGCATTTCGGGTTTCGCTGCACGCCTCACGGATTTCGGAGTCTTTGCCGAAGGGTGGTGCTGTCGATTGTCGTGCTCGCATGCGCCCTGGCAGCTTTCGTGGCTGGTTCCGTGGTTATGGCGGGCGTTACGCCAGCCGCCCAAAGCGCCGACATGAGCGGCTACAACTACTTGCAGGGGAATCTGCCGATGTTGCTGGCAGCGCTGGCGGGTGTTTATGTCGTTTCGTCATTTGGCGAGGAAGTAATCTATCGCGGATTCCTTATAAATCGACTCGCGGAAATCGGTCACGGGAGGAAGAAAGCGTGGCGTATCGCCGTTGTGACCGGTGCTGTCATTTTCGGGCTGGTCCACTTCAGCTGGGGAATTACAGGCGTCGTGCAAACCGCGTTCATGGGTCTCGCCCTCGGCATTGCCTACCTGCTTACCCAACGGGACTTATGGGTACTGGTTCTGGCTCACGCCTGTATCGATACCTTGCTTCTGGTCCAGTTGTATGGTGCCGGCAGCTAGTTGGTGCGCCGTACCCTGGCCTTACGGGCGATCCCGTCGATTTTCATCTGGTAGCTTCCGAAAGCGGCCCGGGAGACTTCAACCGCGTTGCCAACTTTCGGCATCCCGACCCGGGATCCCTCCGTTTCCCGCCAGACCTGGCCGTTGTCCAGTTCAACGGAGAACCGCCCATCGAGGTTCTGCCATACCCGAACGATGGCCGCCGTTCCGCTCAGATCCTTTTCGTCTAAGTCCTCGTCCGCCGTTTCGGCTAGAGCTTGTTGCCGATCGGCTGGCGGCTGCGCTTGCGATGGTTCCTGTGATGCTTCCACCGCGACGGCCTGCACGTCCCCAGCCTGCGATATCTCCGAGGCCGCCAGGACGCTCGCGGAAGCTGCGACAACCTCACCGGCCGCCGCCGGTGCTGCGGCGTTATTGGTGCTGGTTTCGGTCAGACTCACTGCAATCGGCCGCTCTATCGGCCCGGTCGCCTCCGATGCCTTGTCCCGTCCAAGGTTTTCGACGACGCTGTCGAAACACGCGAGCCTCTCGCTCGTGTCCCCGATGGCATCGCAGGCCAGAAGTTGCCGCTCTATTGTCGTGCCATGCTCATCCTGCGCGTGGACCCCTGTCGCTCCGGCGATCGATGCCGCTATGGCCAGGGTCAGGAGCGCAATTTTTCTCTTTACATGCATTGCCACCCTCCGTGAGCCGAGTTGCTCAGGTCATTATGCGGGTTCCAGCAAGCAAAAAAAAACCGGAGCCCGAAGGCTCCGGTCGATTTTTCCTGCATGTACAACCTTGGTTTAGAAGCTGACGTCCGCACGAATGAAGAACGAACGGCCGATCAGGTCGTAGCGGGACGAAGTCACGGCGTTGTTACGATTCGGTCCGGATCCCTGATCGATCAGGGGCGGCTCCTCGTTCAATACGTTGTTCACTCCCGCCGTCACGGCGAAGCGGTCGGAGTTGTAGGTCACCGACACATCGTGTTGCCACTGCCCTTCCGCATCCGCTACCGGGCGAATGGGTCCAAGCGTGTCCGTATCGACCTGGCTCGAGTTGAAAAACCCGAAGTTGGTCCACTCCTCGTAGATTGTATCCGGATCCACGCCGTTGATCAGGCCGTTGACATCCGTGATGAGCGGGTTGGGTACGCCCTCCGGGAACTCCATGTCGTCAAACCAGCGTGCCTGCCAGGTGAAATCCCATGACTGCAGGGATACTCCCAGCGTCGACTGGAAAGTCCACTCCGGCGTGCCGATGCGACCGACGTTGTCGACGATCGCCGAGCCATTGGGATCCGCATCTGACGGCGGAAACTCCTGGGTCAGACGCTCCTGCAGGAAGGTGCTTCCGGTAACCCAGTTTATGGTCGTGGGACCGAGGTCCGCGTTGAGCCGCGTCGTGAGGTCGAAACCCTGGACGGTCTCCTCGCCCGTATTGACGAAGCCGGCACGGACGAAGCTGATGAAGTTCAGCTCGGGCGGCGATGATGGTCGATCACGCTCGACGCGAGCGCAGAACGGGCTCGCGAGGTTCTCCTGGTCGTTGAAGCATCGGGCGACGATCGTATCCGGGTCGAGCGCCCGAACCGTGTCTTCGATCTTAATATCGAAGTAGGTCACTGCGACGTCAAAATCGAAGCGATCGGTCCACGGCTGGCTCAGGGTCAGGGTCGCCGTCAACGACTCGGAGGTTTCCGGATTCAGACCCGCGGCACCACCGACGGAGGTCGGAATGGCGACTGTGAAAGTGCTTCCCAGCACAGTCACGTCCGCACCGCTCAGGATGCAGTTGTTCACCAGGCGGTCCTTATCCGGTCCCGGCGGAATCAGGTCGATCGCAGGTTGCCGGCAGGGGTCTGCCGAGCCTGCCAATGCGCCGGCCTGGTCTGCCAGAAACTGCTCACGCAGGTTGGGTGCGCGGAACGAAGTATTGAACGACGAACTGAATCCAAGGTACTCGTTGAAGTTCCACAGGAAGCCTGCTTTGTAGACGGTCTCGGACCCGAAGTTCTCGTCGTCCGTGAAGCGCAATGCCAAGTCAACCTGGAACAGGTCCGCCCAGCCTGCATCGATGACGATAGGAGCCGAAACCTCCGCGTAGGCATCGAAAGTGGTCCGAGAGCCGTTAGTCTCGCCTTCCTGCAGCGGGTTCTCCGCGGCATTCAGCCCGAGCACGCCGGCCGCGCTGTTCTGCGAGGCGATCGTGTCTTCCCGGTACTCAATACCGAAGGCCGTGCCCACCGGGCCACCGCCAGGCATATCGAACAGGCTGCCCGTTACATAGGCTTGCAGTGACGTCAACTCGGTGACCGTGCGGTTGGTGCGATTGGCCACCAGGTAATCCCGCTCGGCCTGGGTTGCAAATCGCCCGGACGTAGTAACGCTGTCCCCGGCAATCGACGCGTTCATGAAGTCCGCCGGTACGCAAGGCAGCAGCGTAAACTGACCGTTCAGGTCGCTGACGACCCGCGCTCCGCATATGACTTCGCTGGTGGGATTGCCAAGTGCATCCGCGACAACGCCTATGGTTTGCGTTGCGTTGAACAGGTGGTTTTCCAGCAGTATCGGCTGCACCACGAAACCAGTCGCACGATCATAACTGGCGGAAACGTCGTAACCCCAGTTATCCGAGAACGGCAGGTCGCCCTTCAATCCGGTCACGAGCCGGACCTGCTGCAACTCCGTGTCGAAAGTCTGCGGCACGTCGTCCAGCGTGATGATCGGCGACACGTCGAACGGGAACGGATTCAGCGGATTGTCGACGAGCTGAACCGCGCCGTTGGCGTCAAGTATTGGCACATTTTCGGAGTCGACGAGCGGCGCCATACCCAACACGGTCGGGAAAATCTGCTCCGTGGCTGCAATGATTTCATTCTGCCTGTTGAAGTAATAACCTTCAAAGTAGACTTCTTCATTGTTGTCCCAACCCGGATCGACATGGCCGTTCACAACCAGCGAGAAACGCTCGTAGGGGCGCCACAGATCCGCAACCCGGCGATCGAACTGGTCGTTGGTCAGGCCGTCCACGTAGCGAAACCGGTCGAGATAGAACGGCCGAAGCGCATTCGGGAATCCGCGCAAGCTGTTGGTCGTGTTATCCGGCAACGAAGCAAAAGTCGAGAAGCCAGTTACCGGGTTGCCCAACGGATCCAGGATGTTTGAGGTGCCGGGCGTGTAGATCAGGCGAACCGCATCCAAGGGGTGCGGGATCGGGCCGTCCCCACCAACCTGTGTATATCCGGCATCAGTGAATATGTCGCCATCAGTAACGACCCAGTTGTCCGGAAAGTCGCTGCGGCATCCGCCGACGACCTGGCCACTCTCGGTATAGTTCCAATTGCCGCGACGCAGGCAGCTGCTGAAGTCCCGGTCGCCCGTGGCAACGCGTTCCTGCCTCGAATATTCCATACCGAACGTGAAATTGCCGAGATCGTTGCCGACACCGCCAATCAGCGACGCCGCGTAAATCTCGCCACCCTCCTCTTCTGGGAGTTCCGAGGTCACCGTGAAATTGATGCCCTCGAAATCCTGCTTCAGGCGCACGTTGACAACACCTGCTACCGCGTCTGCGCCATAAATCGTCGACAGACCGCCGGTCAATACGTCCACGCCTTCGACCATTCCGATCGGCAGCATGTTGATGTCGGGCTGCGGAGGGGCTCCGCGAATGCCTGCCAGACCAAGGCGCTTTCCGTTCACCAGCACCAGGGTTCTTTCGCAACCCAGGCCACGAAGGTTGATACAGGCTGAACCGACGCCGCCTTCCGGAGGCGCTTCCGAAGCATTGGTTTGTCCGGCGTTGTTGTTGAGGCTACCGTCGATCTGGGTGCCGCTGGATACCGTTGCTTTTTGCATCAGTTCCGAGATGCTCGAAATGCCGATGCGTTGTGCCTCTTCAGTACTCAGAACCTGAATCGGTGTCGTGGTGGAAAACGTGTCGCGCGCAATACGCGATCCGGTTACCGTAATTTCCTCGACAGCCTCCGTTTCCTCTTCTGATTCCTGGGCGTAGACAGGTGATAGGGTCAGACCGCACGCAAGTACGAGCTGCCACCCCACCGCGACGCGCAGGAAGCGCTTAAGTGCTAACATTTTTGATTCCCCTTTTGCAGTTTAGTCCCTAAAAAGGTCCTGGCCATTGATAGTCGGCCATAGCCTTCCGGAAGTCCGCGCGACCCTTGGTAAGCCGCTTCGGTTTCGCCTTTCTCGCGTTACCGAGGCGCTACTGAGGGTAGTCGTATTACCGATACTCGCGGACTCTGCCAGCGATTGCAACATGTTGTTGCGAAAATGTTTGGTGGGATCCAAACAATTGCCACTTGCATATTTTCCATTTTGTAATCAATTATTTGGCATAACCGAATCGATGTTGCTCATGCGCCACAAAAGTCAGCGCTGCGGAGAATACCTGTCGCTTGCGCTACCTGGGAACACTGCGTCCGGCCTTTGTGCCCTGAACAGCACCCAGGCGTTCCCGCTCGCTGCCGGAAGCATTGAGAGAAAGTGCCGGTATCGATGCCGGATCTACTGTTACGCGGCGCCCAGCTTCGCCCCTGCGAAAGCAGCCGCCTTCCGCTTCTCCAAGTCGATCACCGGGTAACGCGGCTTCAGCACCTTGGGCATTCTTGCCAGGTACTGTCAGTTCAGCCAGGAGAGGATTTGGGTGGCCCTACCCACCCGCATGTGATTGGCTTAGCATTGCCACACGAAGGGTCGTCGTCGACTCGCATTAACTAAAGAATTTAGAACAATGAGAGGGAATACCATGAAAAAACTCTTGCATGCAGTCCTTGCCATCACCATTGCGATGATCTCCCAGGTTGCGTCCTCCGCCTGGGATCCGGATGAGGAAGCCGAATACCACCAGGGAGCGCAGGAAGCGCTCGCCGAATTCAAAAAGAACTATCCTGATGCCCAGAAGTTTATCAACATGGCCGCTGGCTACGTTGTAATCCCGACCGTCGGCAAAGCTGCCATAGGCATCGGCGGCGCCCGTGGCACGGGCCTGCTGTACGAAGGCGGCGCCGTAACGGCCATGGTGACGCTGACCCAGCTGAGCTTCGGCTTTCAGGGTGGCGGCCAGGCATACAGCGAGTTCATCTTTTTCGAGGACGCTGCCACGTTAGCCAATTTCAAGAAGGGTAATTTCGAGCTGAACGCCCAGGCTTCTGCCGTTGCAATAACCGCCGGCGTATCCGCCGATGCGGCATTCGAAGACGGCATGGCGATCTTCACCCAGGAGAAAGGCGGCCTGATGTATGAAGCCGCTGTCGGTGGCCAGAAGTTCAAGGTGGAACTGAAGTAGAGGCCCGGTCCCGGACAGGACATGGGTCGTTGGCGCCCGCCCGCTGCCGGGTCGTCGCCGTACATCACGCCGGCCGGTTACCTGGGCCTGCAGAATGAGCTGAATGAACTCTGGCTGCGGCGCCGCGACGTCGTCGCGGCGCTGTCGGCCGCCGCTGCCGAGGGTGATCGTTCGGAGAATGCCGAGTACATTTACCGGAAGAAGGAGCTTGCCGGCCTGGACCGGCGCATCCGCTATCTCCAGAAGCGCCTGCCGGCGCTGAATGTCGTACGGGAACGCCCCTCCGGCGATGCAATCTACTTCGGCGCGACTATCGATGTCAGTGACGAGTCCGGCGTCTCGTACAGCTACCGAATCGTCGGCCCCGATGAAACGGACGCAAAAACGTCTGCCATCAGCCTGGACTCACCGCTCGCCCGGGCCCTCCTTGGGAAACGCGTCGATGACGAAGTCGTGGTCACGACCGGCGGGAAGTCCACGACCCTGAATATCCTGGCAATCCGCTACGAATAATGGTGCCGGATTTATTTTTCGAAAATTGTGCCGGGTCTATTTATCGCATCAACGCAGGAAAATAAATCCGGCACCATTATTGTGAATAGCATCAGCAAATTTCGTTTGGCCCTGTTTGCGTCGAGCGTTGCAATCGCGGCGGCGGACGCAGGAGCAGAGGCGCCGCTGCGCTTCTCGGTTGCCGAAGGGCGCGTGCAGAATGAATTCTTCCGGCAGGGCCCGGTCGCCGCGCACCTGGTGCTGACCTCAGGTCCCGACGCCCGGCTGGTGGTGGCATTCCCGGCGGGCAACAGCGGCGCCGCGCTGTGGTTCGACAGTGGATCGAAAGCCATAAACTGGCAGTTGGAAGAACCGGTAACAGCAGCCAGGCTCGACGTTGACGGCGGCACGTTGCATGGCATCAGGGCAGTGCTCGTTGCCGCCGGCGCAGCCATGACAGTAAAGCACGCGATCCTGAGCAGCGTGCGCGTGATCCGGGACTACGGCTATACCGGCGAGACGCCGCGGGAAGTGCTGGTCGACCCGGTGCTGTCCGGGCGGACGGTCACCTGGCAACGCCGGCGGCTGGACGGCGCCCCGGGATACTTTCTTTTGGTCGAGGTACTGGCCGGGGCAATCAAGGGTGGCGGGAATGATCCGGTTCAACTCCTGCCGGACAAGGACGGCCGCCTGCGCTTGGCTGTCACGGCACTGAGCGGTGATGAGCCGCTGATGGCTCTCGGCGCAGACGGGCTGCTGACGGATGCCGCGATACAGGACGCACAGCTGCACAACACACTCGCTTTTCTCAGCTACCGGGAAAAACTTCTCGCCGGATCCTGGCGTTTCAACACCTACTTCGGCCGCGATACGCTCATGACCCTGCAATTGCTCATGCCGGTGCTCGAGCCGCCGCTTGCGGAGGCCGGGCTCGCTGCAGTCCTCAGCCGCCTCAATATTCAAGGCGAAGTCGCTCACGAAGAGGACATCGGCGAGTACGCGGTGTTGCGGCATATGCGCGCCGGGGACGCGCCAATCGATGCTCCGATCTACGACTACAAGATGATCGATGACGACTTCATGCTGCCGATCGTTGCCGCAAACTATTTCCTTGCAACGGAAGTCGGGCGCGAACGCGCGGTGGAATTTCTGGCGCAGGCCACGGACTCCGATGAGACTCGTGCTGCCTTGCTGCTGCGCAACTTTCGCTTTGTCGTGTCGGCCTCCGAAGCATTCGCGCGAGATCCCCGTTGGCAGAACCTGGTCGCGCTGCGGCCCGGCGAACACGCCGGCAACTGGCGCGACAGCGAGCATGGGCTCGGCGGCGGGCGCATTCCTTATGATGTGAACGGCGTGTTCGTGCCAGCGGCATTGACGGCCATCAATGAGTTTCTCGGCAGCGGGCTCCTGGATGGTTTTGCCGACGCGGAAACACTGGCTGCGCTAGCGAAGGCGGGTGATCTGGCGACGGTCTGGTCGCGTGAAGCACCTGTACTCTTCGAAGTCGACGTGGCACGGCAGGCGGCCCGCTCCGAAGTGGAACGATACGCAGCACGTATCGGTGTGCAGGCGTCCGCCGCGCTCGCCACCGTGCCGCAGGATGGCGTGAGGTTTCGCGCGGTCGCTCTCGATGGCCAGGGCAAGGCCGTGCAGGTGCTCAACTCGGACGAGGCTTTTGCCCTGTTGTTCCTCGATCTTCCCGGCACGGACGTGGAACGCATCGTCACGACGCTCATGCGGCCGTTTCCGGCCGGACTCCTGACGGACGTCGGCCCGGTCGTTGCCACGCCCGCCTATGCCGACGACGCGATGGAACCCTTGTTCGACCGCTCGCGTTACCACGGCACGGTAATCTGGTCCTGGCAGCAGGCCGTGCTTTCGGCCGGTATCGATCGCCAGCTCGCGCGTAACGACCACACGCCTGCAATTCGCGAGGTCCTCACGCAGGCGCGAACCAAACTGGCGGCCGCCTTGTCTGAAGCTCACGATATCCGTGGATCCGAGCTCTGGTCCTGGTCCGAGATCGACGGCCGGTACCACGTCGAGCCCTTCGGACAACGGCAACAGGACGAAACGGAGTCGAACGCCGCACAGTTGTGGAGCACCGTACACCTGCGCGCCGGGGACACAGTTCGGGGACAGTGACCGAATTCCAGTAGTTCGGTCACTGTCCCCGGATTGCACTTATATAGACAGAGGAGATGGAATCAGATGTCGATGAAAGCGCTGGGGCAGGCCGCTGTGCTTGCCATAATGGCCACCACCCTGAGCAGTGCGGCTGCGGCGCAAGACAGCGCGGATGCCGTTCGAAGCATACAGGTCACCGGCGAGGGTGAAGCATCGGGGCCGCCCGACCGGGCACAGGTCAGCGCCGGAGTACAAACACTTGCGAAAACCGTCGCGCAGGCATCGCAGGAGAACCAGGCGATCGTGGATGCAGTCATGAAAGCGCTCGAACGACAGGGAATCGAGAAAAAAAATATTCAGACAGCGAACTACAGCATCTGGCCCGAGCAGCAGCACGATCCGCAACAGCCGAACCAGATCAGCATTACCGGATACCGCGTGTCGAATGTGGTCAACGTGATTGTCGAG